>NZ_CAXAUM010000005.1:0-223435 GCF_963972555.1 uncultured Roseovarius sp. | reverse complement strand
AGCATAACCTTGCCAAGGTTAGGGTCGGGCGTTCGAATCGCCTCGCCCGCTCCAATTTTCTTCGGATGGGTTTCCGAAGCAAAACACAAAACGCGGGCATTAGCCCGCGTTTTGTGTTTTCGGCATGGTCGCTTGAGAAATGGGTCAATCTGGCGCGGGTAAGTCAATCTCGTCAAATACCGAGATGTCGCCCATGCTGCGTGCGAGAACGAGTGCGCCCTCAGACGTTGCCAGCGTGCTGAGTGCCAGCTTGCGTCGGCGCGTTTGTCCGACACGCGTTCCCCACTCTGTGCGTGCCAGGGCGGCCTCTGTCCACGCGACTGAACGCTCAAAGAACACACGCACCTCTGCTGCCAATTCGCCGGGCAGATCAGCCACTTCCGCCCCGAGCATGCCGCATAGGCACATCAGATTCTCCTCAACC
Source organism: uncultured Roseovarius sp. (assembly GCF_963972555.1). Taxonomy (NCBI): domain Bacteria; kingdom Pseudomonadati; phylum Pseudomonadota; class Alphaproteobacteria; order Rhodobacterales; family Roseobacteraceae; genus Roseovarius; species uncultured Roseovarius sp. The sequence continues at coordinate 223,011 of NZ_CAXAUM010000005.1, read as the reverse complement.
AGAGACCGTCGCGAAAGGTCATGCAGGCGCTTTTGCACCCCGACTGCGTCCATCGGAGCCTCATCCACCGGGCCGAGCGCCGACAGAAAATCGTCGGTGTAGCGCCGCGCCACGGCGGCGCCAAGCGCACCTTTGGTTGGGAAATGATAGTGCACACTCGCGCTCTTTACTCCGACCGCATCGGCGATTTCACGGAAGCTGAAGCCGTTATACCCCCTGCTTCGGATCATTTTCTCTGCTGCTTTGAGGATGGTTTCTTTCATGTCTTGTGTTGTCATGCCGGTCCCTCTCTCTATCGAGAGATAGACGGCAAGCCGCCGGCAATCAAGCCACCCACCGTTGAAGCGTTCGCCGCGCCTATCTTTCGATAGATAGTTGTTGACGTTCGAGTGTATGCTCGATAATCCTCGCATCTATCTACTGATAGATAAATGGAGAATGACATGACATATCCCCCCCTTGCTCTTGTTGTCGGCGGTTCGTCCGGCATGGGGTATGCAACCGCCGAGCGGCTGCTTCAGCGTGGCGTCCACGTCGGCCTGATGGCACGTGCCGGTGAAAAGCTTGACGCTGCCACCGACCGGCTGCGCGAGCTTGGCACAGTCCACAGCTTTGCCGTGGACCTCACTCACCCAACCTCCTTGCAGCATGCGCTGAACGCCATTGCAGAGCGCGACCGCCATATTTCGATGTTGGTCAATGCTGCGGGCACATTTAGCCCCAAGCCGTTTCTCGATCATCAAGAGGCCGATTTCGACCATTATCACAGACTCAACAGCGCCACGTTCCGCATTACCCAAGCGGTTGCCCGCAACATGATCGCCCATGGCGGTGGGGCCATTGTCAATATCGGCTCGATGTGGGCCCATCAGGCGGTCAAGGCCACGCCGTCTTCGGCCTATTCCATGGCCAAGGCGGGGCTTCATGCCCTCACGCAACATCTGGCCATGGAACTGGGCGAACACGGCATCCGAGTCAACGCCGTGGCCCCTGCTGTGGTTGAGACACCAATCTACGGTGCATTCATAGAGCCGGAGCAGATCAGTAAGGCGCTGCATGATGGGTTCGACGCCTTCCACCCAATCGGACGTATCGGTACGCCCCACGATGTCGCCGCGACCATAGACTTTTTGCTGTCTGATCAGGCGGCTTGGGTCACTGGAGCCATCTGGGACGTCGATGGCGGGGTCATGTCCGGCCGCAATTAACAGGCAACAGTTGCATCGCGGTGCGCGCGCCTTTGCCGCTTGGGCCTTGGCGCGCGGCCTTGCGCAGACTATACACCGCCGAGAAACCCGAGCGGAGGCCCCATGCGCAGCGCCACAATCACCCGTAAGACCGCCGAAACCGACATTAGTGTGACCGTCAATCTTGATGGCACTGGTCGGTATGACAATCAAACCGGGGTCGGGTTCTTTGATCACATGCTGGATCAACTGGCGCGGCATTCGCTGATCGACATGACAGTGCGCGGCGCCGGCGATCTGCATATCGACGATCACCATACGGTCGAGGATGTGGGAATCGCATTGGGGCAGGCGCTGACACAGGCGCTTGGCGACAAGCGCGGCATTCGCCGTTATGGCGCGTGCCTCTTGCCCATGGATGATGCGCTGGTGCGTGCCGCGCTTGACCTTTCGGGGCGGCCCTATCTGGTGTGGAACATGGACTTGCCCACGCAGAAAATCGGCACCTTCGACACCGAATTGGTGCGGGAATTTTTTCAGGCGCTGAGCACGCATGGTGGTATCACATGCCATGTCGATGCGCTGCACGGGATCAACAGCCACCACATGGCCGAAGCGGCGTTCAAGGCGGTCGCACGCGCCCTGCGCGAGGCGGTCGAGACCGACCCGCGCAAGGCGGATGCGATTCCCTCGACCAAGGGCAGTCTTTGACCCATGACCACCGTCATTGTTGATTACGAGAGCGGCAATCTGCACTCGGCGCAAAAGGCGTTCGAGCGCGTGGCGCAAGAGACCGGGGCAGGGGCGGTGGTCGTGACCTCGGACCCCGAGACCATCCGCGCGGCCGCGCGGATCGTGCTGCCGGGGGATGGGGCGTTTCCGGCCTGTCGGCGGGCGCTTTATGACCATCGCGGCGTGTTCGAGGCGATCGAAGAGGCGGTGATCACCCATGCGCGTCCCTTCATGGGGATTTGCATCGGCATGCAGATGCTGGCCACGCGCGGGCTGGAATATGAGGAAACCGCCGGATTCGACTGGATCGGCGGCACGGTCGGGCCGATCACCCCCTCGGACCCGGCGCTGAAGGTGCCGCATATGGGCTGGAACGATCTGGTGATCGACCATGCGCATCCGGTGCTGGATGGCATCAGCACGGGCGATCACGCCTATTTCGTCCATTCCTATCAGTTCCGGGTGGATGATCCCGCGCATCTTCTGGCGCATGTCGATTATGCCGGGTCCATTACCGCCGTGGTCGGGCGCGACACGATGGTGGGCACCCAGTTTCACCCCGAGAAAAGCCAGCAGACCGGCCTGCGCATGATCGCGAATTTCCTGCGCTGGAACCCCTGATGGCGGAGGCGCTGCCCCCGCTCCAGCCGGTGCTGGACGAGATCACGGAGATTGCCCGCGCCTCGGATGACCGGGGCAAGGTCGCGGATTACATCCCCGAACTGGCGGATGTGGACCCGAACCAGTTTGGCATCGCCATTGCGCGGCCCGGCTTGCCCACGGTGATGGCGGGCGACGCGCAGGTGCCGTTTTCGATTCAATCCGTGTCCAAGGTCTTCATGCTGGCCCTGGCGCTTGGGAAGCTGGGCGACCGGCTCTGGTCGCGGGTGGGGCGCGAGCCGTCGGGTCATTCGTTTGATTCGATGCTGCTCTTGGAGTTGGAGAAAGGCTATCCGCGCAATCCGTTCATCAATGCGGGCGCGATTGTAACCACCGATGCGGTGTTGCAAGGCTCCAGCCCGCGCGAAACCCTTGGCGCGCTCTTGCGGTTCATCCGGGCGGCGGCGGGGGATGAGGCGATCCATATCAACGACCGTGTGGCGCGGTCCGAAATCGCGACAGGCCACCGGAATTTCGCCCTCGCGCATTACCTCTTGTCGCATGGCAACCTCAAGAACCCGCCTGAGCTGAGCCTTGGCACCTATTTCCACCAATGCGCGGTCGAGATGACCTGCGCGCAGCTGGCCAATGCCGGGCTGTTTCTGGTGGGGGCACCGGGCGCGCCGCGTCTGGTGTCACGGGCACGGATTCGCCGCATCAATGCGCTGATGATGACCTGCGGGCATTATGACGGGTCGGGCGATTATGCCTTTCGCGTGGGGCTGCCGGGCAAGAGCGGGGTGGGGGGCGGTATTCTGTCCATCGTGCCTGGCGTGGCCGCGATCGCGGTCTGGTCTCCTGGGCTCAACCACTTTGGCAATTCCAAGCTGGGCACCGAGGCGATGGAGCGGTTGACCACGCGTATCGGCTGGTCGGTTTTCGGGCTCGACACTCGGCAGACCGACAGATAAGGGCCAATCTGAAACGTCAGCCACTTAACGCCTATCTCTCCCACAATCTCGGCTCTGCCATTTCAATGGAGTTCCCCGCCGGATCGCGAAAGTAGATGGATCGCGCCCCATTCGGCCAGTGAAAATCGGCCTCGATTTCGACACCCGCCGCCTCAAGCCGCGCGCGCCAGTCATCGAGCGCCAGCCCCTCAACCGCAAAGCAGAAGTGACCCTGCCCATGGGCGCCATGCGACGGGACGGGCTGTTCGGGATTGTTTGATGGTTTACACGTTTCTTCGGGGTTGAATATCAACAAGATGCCTGCACCCACTCGGTAAAAAACATGGCGGTTTCCGACCCGCACGATCGGATCAAGCCCGAGGATACCGCCATAAAACCGCTCAGCCGAGTCAATATCCGGCACGTAGAGGGCCGCCTCAAGAAGTTCGGCTGGCGGCGCGGCGAAGGGAAGGTCTTGATCCGTCATGGCACCACCATACTGCAGATGCCCCTCAGACCAAACCGTCCCCTCGCAAATGTCATGCTAGTCGGCGCTTACTTGACCTTTTGCCAGGTGCCGCCGTCGCGGCAGATGCCAAACACGCAGCCGCTGACCTTGAGCGTATTACCTGAGAGTTGCAGCTTGGAGTTATAGGTCTTGTCGCGGTCGGGCGAATAGACCTTACCCTTGTATTCACCACCGCCCGTGGGGGCGGTTTCGGAAATGATTTTGCGGCCGATATTCTTGCTCTGCATTTCCTTGCCGTTCTCATCGAAGGATTTGACCAGCGTGCCGCAAAGTTTCGCGCCGCAGGGCGCCACTTCGATCAGGCCGGAATGGCCATTGTCATCCTTTGCGGTGCGCCATGTTCCCAGGAGCGGCTCTGCCATCGCCATCCCGGCCCCCATCGTGAACACCGCCGTCATCATCATCAGTTTACGCATGTCTGATCCTCCCTGACATTCGTGAAAATCCTGTGCCACGGAGGTGCTACAAATCAAGTCTGACGTGGGGTCGCGTTGCATTTCGCGCGCGTGCATGCCAAAGCGCGCGGGACATCTACATGAAAGGCCGTCGCGATGATCCTTTATCCTGCCATTGACCTCAAGGACGGCAAGGCCGTGCGTCTTTTGCGCGGCGATATGGACCGCGCGACAGTGTTCAACGAGGACCCGGCGGCCCAAGCGATGGAGTTTGTGGCGGCGGGCTGTGAATGGCTGCATCTGGTGGATCTGAACGGGGCCTTTGCCGGGGCGCCGGTCAATGCGGCCCCGGTCGAGGCGATTTTGGCAGCGTGCCGGGTGCCCGCGCAATTGGGCGGGGGTATTCGGGATATGGTCACCATCGAAGGGTGGCTGGCCAAGGGGCTGGCGCGGGTGATTCTCGGCACGGTGGCGGTGGAAAATCCGGCGCTCGTGCGCGAGGCGGCGCGCGCCTTTCCGGGGCAGGTGGCGGTTGGCATCGACGCGCGGGGTGGCCGCGTGGCGACCAAGGGCTGGGCCACCGAGACCGATGTGGAAGCGACCGACCTCGCGAAATCCTTTGAGGATGCCGGGGTGGCCGCGATCATCTATACGGACATCAACCGCGATGGGGCCATGCAGGGCCCGAATATTGAGGCGACAGCGGCTCTTGCCCGTGCCGTCAGCATCCCGGTGATTGCCTCGGGAGGGGTGTCGTCGCTCGAGGATCTCATTGCCTTGCGCGATTGCGGCGTGGCGCTCGATGGGGCGATCTCGGGGCGCGCGCTCTATGATGGGGCGCTTGATCTTGGGGCGGCCTTGGCCGCGCTCGGTGGCTGAGCGCGGTCAGAGCGCTTATTGTCCAGCGGCCACGCCTGTCAGCTTGCCAAGCGCGCCGGTCATCCTCTTGATGTAGTCGGCGTCGTCGTTGATGGCGGTGTCGTCGAACATATCCTCAGGGTCCTGATAGGCGAGCCATGTCTCGCCCGCGCCATCCTGATAGACCAGCACTTTCATCGGCAGGAACAACCCCGCCAGTGGGTCATCCTGCATCGCGGCCGTGCCCATCTTGGGGTTGCCGAAGATCAGCACCTGCGAGGGATCAAGTGCCAGATCGACGCTGGCCGCGCCGGCCGCGTGATCCACGCGCGCAAAGACCGTGGCCCCGGCGCCGGTTACGGCTGCTTCGAGCCGGTCCATGGTCGTGGCCACATCGGAGGTGGATCTGACTTTGATGATATCGTCGTCACTGGCGAGGGCGGGCAGGGCGGTCAGGGTCATCGCGGCTGCGACAAGAAAACGCTTCATGGTAAACTCCTTCATTTGCAACGCTTATATGGGTCTTATCCTCTGGCATGTTAACCGATTTGCCCATAAACAACGGCGTGAAATTCCTGTAACAGCGACACTATGCTCAAGACCCGTATCATCCCCTGTCTCGATGTCGCCGATGGCCGTGTGGTCAAGGGCGTGAATTTTGTCGACCTGCGAGATGCGGGCGATCCGGTGGATGCCGCGCGTGCCTATGATGCGGCGGGGGCGGATGAGCTGTGCTTTCTCGATATTCACGCCACGCATGAGAATCGAGGCACCATGTTCGACGTGGTGCGCCGCACCGCCGAGGCCTGTTACATCCCCTTGACCGTGGGCGGCGGCGTGCGCAGCGCGCAGGATGTGCGCGCGCTCTTGCTGGCGGGGGCGGACAAGGTCAGCTTCAATTCCGCCGCTGTGGCCGATCCTGATGTGGTGGCGCGTGCCGCCGATCAGTTTGGCAGTCAGTGCATCGTGGTGGCCATCGACGCCAAAACCGTGAGCCCCGGCAAATGGGAGATATTCACCCATGGCGGGCGCAAGCCTACAGGCATCGACGCGGTGGATTTCGCGCGGCTGGTGGCCGAGAAGGGGGCGGGGGAAATCCTGCTGACTTCGATGGATCGCGACGGGACGCGGGCGGGGTTCAACCTGCCGCTGACGCGGGCCATTGCCGATGCGGTGGATATTCCTGTCATTGCCTCTGGCGGTGTGGGCACGCTCGACCATCTGGTCGAAGGGGTCATCGAAGGGCATGCCTCGGCTGTGCTTGCCGCCTCGATCTTTCACTTCGGCACCTACACGATTGCCGAGGCCAAGGCGCATATGGCCGCGGCAGGCATCCCGATGAGGTTGGCCGCATGACGCTTGACGATCTGGCCCGTATCATCGCCGCGCGTGCAGAGGCCGACCCCGAGAGTAGCTGGACGGCGAAATTGCTGGCCAAGGGGCCGGAAAAATGCGCCGAGAAATTCGGCGAAGAGGCCATCGAGGCAATCATCGAGGCGGTCAAGGGCGACCGTGCGCGGCTGACCTCGGAGGCGGCGGACGTGCTCTTTCACCTGTTGGTGATGCTGCAATCCCGCGATGTCGCCCTATCTGACGTCATGGCCGAACTTGCCCGCCGTCAGGGCACCTCTGGCCTGACAGAAAAAGCCTCCCGCTCGAAAGACTGAGACATGATCCGCCATATTGTATTCTTTTCCGCCGCCAACCCGGACGATATCGAGCGTATCCGCGACGGGCTGATGATGCTGTCGCGGATCCCCCATTCCTCGCATTTCGAGGTGGGGCGCAATCTCCAGAGCGATGCCATTGCCGGGGCGCAGGTCGATCTGGTGGTCTATGCGGAATTCACGGATGAGGCCGCACTTGCCGCCTACAAGGCCGATCCGATCTATGCCGAGTGCATAGCCCTTGTCCGGCCGCTGCGCGAGTTGCGCATCGCGGCGGATTTCAAATCCGAATAACGCCGTCTGGCCCATGTCCCCCGGCACCTCGGGGAGAGTTTGAGGCGCCGGGGGAGGGACGGGGCAACCGATCAGAGGTTGCCGCGTGACATCTCGCCTGCAATGTGATCGGCCTGCCGAATGGCCAGCGCCACGATGGTCAGCGTCGGGTTTTCCGCCGCCCCCGTGGTGAATTGCGAGCCATCCGAGACAAAAAGGTTGGGAATGTCATGGGTCTGGCCCCATTTGTTCACGACCCCGTCGCGCGGGTTTTCGGACATGCGGTTGGTTCCGAGATTGTGGGTTGAGGGGTAGGGCGGTGTTGGGAAGGTGCGGGTGGCCCCGACCGCCTCGTAGACCGCAGTGCCCCGGCTGTAGGCATGGTTGCGCATCGCGATGTCATTGGGGTGATCCGAGAAATGCACATTGGCGACGGGCAGGCCCCACTGATCCTTGACGTCATGGTTGAGGGTGACGCGGTTGGTCTCTTGCGGCATGTCTTCGCCCACGATCCACATGCCGGCCATGTTTTCGTAAGCGTCGAGCGCGGTGGTGAATTCACGGCCCCATGAACCGGGATCGAGGAACGCTGCCATGAAGGGCAGGCCGAGCGAGAGCGTTTCCAGCTCGTAGCCGCCGACAAAGCCGCGCGAGGGGTCGTGGCGTGCCTCGTCCTGAATGATGCCCGCCATGGTCGTGCCGCGCCACATCTTTACCGGCTTGTCGAACACGCCGTAAACCGAGCCGGTCATATGGCGCATGTAGTTGCGCCCCACCTGGCCCGATGAATTGGCCAGACCGTCCGGGAACATCGACGATGCGGAATTGAGCAACAGGCGAGGAGATTCAAAGGAGTTGCCCGCAACGCAGACGGCGCGCGCCTTTTGCATCTGGAGATTGCCCGCCTCGTCGAAATACTCGACGCCCGTCACCTTGCCGCTGTCGTCATGCAGGATGCGCGCGACATGCGCTTTTGACCGCACTTCGAGATTGCCCGTGGCCTCGCCGCGCGGGATGTCGGTATAGGCCGCAGACCATTTCGCGCCCCATTTGCAGCCCTGAAAGCAGAACCCTGTCTGCTGGCAGGCCATGCGCCCGTCATATTCCTCAGAGTTGATGGCCATGCGGCCGGTGTGGACCTCTTTGTAGCCGAGCGCCTTGGCACCAGCCTCGAACACCTTGTAATTGTTGTTGCCCGGCAGGCCCGCGAGATTGTTGGTGCGCGTCACGCCCAGCTTTTTCTCGGCCAGATCATACCAAGGGGCCATTTCCGCCCCGTCGATGGGCCAATCGAGCAGGTTGGCACCCTGCACGGGGCCGTAGTTGGTTCTGGCCTTCCATTCATGGTCCTGAAAGCGGATCGAAGCCCCGGCCCAATGGGTCGTGGTGCCGCCCACCGCCTTGACGATCCAAGCGGGCAAGCCGGAAAAATCGCGTGCCACGCGCCAGTCGCCCGACGTGGTGCGCGGGTCGAGCCAAGCCAGTTGGCCGAAACTCTCCCATTCGTCGTTGATGTAATCCTCGGGCAGATACCGCCCGCCTGCTTCGAGCGCGACAACGGAAATGCCGCGTTGCGCCAGTTCGTTGGACAGCACGCCGCCGCCCGCGCCGGTGCCGATGACGACGATCACGGTGTCGTCGTTATGATCAAAAGGTGCAGCCATAGTCTTTCCTCCCTAGATGGCTATGGCCTAAAGCCAGTTGATGTCGTCAAATCCGCGGTTGATGTAACCGCCTTGGCTAAAGGACTCGCCCTCGTAGCCGAAGAGGGGCCAGACCGCCTTTTGGTTATAGAGGCCCGTCACCAGCCCGCCGCGCACCTGCTGAAAGAAGGCGCTGTCCTCGATGCTGCGCAGGATGTCGACGCGGTCACGCTCCCATCCGATGCTCAGGTAATCGGCATGGCCCTTTCCTTGCGCCGCGGCGTTGAGGCCAGCGATCCCGGCCTCGACGCCTTCCGCAGCCTCGGCGGTGTCATAGCCCTTGACCGCGATGGCGTAATATTCATCGGCCAGATGGTCATGCGGATAGATGTCGCGCGCCATCTGGATCAGCGTGGCCATGGTCTCGGGCTTGAGTGCCTGCGTTTCAAGCGCCCAGGCGGCATCGTTGCTGGCGACAAAGCCGGCCCCCACGACGAAACTTGCGCCCGCCACGATTGAGCGCGAGAGCAACTCGCGCCGGGTCAGCCCTTTGCGGGCATTGGTGTCAGTCATTGGTTCTCCTCCCTAATGGTAAAAGCACGCGCCCGGTGCGGGGCGCGCGCCTGCTCTCATTTGAAACGCCCACCGCGTTCCAGAACTTCGATTTCATAGCCGTCAGGATCGGCGACAAAGAAAAACTTGCCCACGAGTTCGCCGTCGGGGGCGAATTCCACCATCTTGCGGGGATTGAGGTCCTCGGCCTCGAACCGTGCATGCTCAGCTGCCAGATCCTCGACCAAGACGGCCAAATGGCCATAGCCATCGCCGCGATCGTAGGGTTCGGTCCGACCCTTGTTGATGGTCAGTTCCACCTCGAACGGGCTTTCGTCATTCGACATGTAGACAAGGGTGAATTTCTCGAAATCGAGCCGGTCCGCCACGCGCAGCCCAAAAGCGCGCGCATAGAAATCGACCGACCGCGCCTCGTCGAGAACGCGAATCATGCTGTGAATGGCTTTGGCCATCATGCCCTCCGAAACCTGTATTTGGTTCGGAAAAGTTACCAAAGCGAGGCAAGGCCGGGTAGTAAGGGGATACTACGCCTTGATTTGTCTCACTCCGCCGCCATCTGCCGCGCGTCCGCCTCGAGCGGGTTTTCGCGGTGGACAAGGCAGGTGCAGCGCAGGAGCGACGTGAAATTGGCGGGCTCGCCGTGCAGTTCCAGCACTTCGGCATGAAGTTTCGACACGAAACCGGGGGTCGTCAGCCCTTCGCTCTCGGCGATTTCGTCGAGGATACCCCAAAAGGATTTTTCGAGACGGATGCTTGTGCTCTGGCCATTGAGGCGCATGCGGCGGGTTACAAGCGCGTAACGGTCGGGGTCTTGCCCGGCAAAGATTCGACACATGATCAGGTCCTCCCTCATCCGGGCCACGGCGGGGGCGCGCGCGGCGCGGATCTCAGTACGTTTTAGGATGATGGACGATTTTTGCCAGCAGGGGAAGCCTTCTGCACCGTGCCCGCCTGCGCGGGGCGGTCTGTCAGAGCAGCGCGTGGCCGATATTGGCGAGCGCGGTCAGAATTAGCATGGCAAAGGTCAGCACCATCCCGGCGCTGCGCTGCGGCATGATTTCCGGCACCCGGCCAAATCCGGCGGCATGGAATACCCGCCCGGCCAGAAGCATCAGCCCCAGCAGATGCACCACCCATCCCGGCGCGCCCTGAAGTTCGGCCATGCCGAGCAGGATCAGGCCAAGGGGTGCGTATTCGGCGCAATTGGCCTGCACCCGGATGCGGCGGATCAAGAGCTGCTCTCCGCCATCGCCGAACGAGACATTGGTCTTGAAACGCGCGGCAATGACCAGCACGCTCAGGAGGACGAAGAGAAGGCCGATGAGGCCCGCGTAAAGAGGCGCGATAGCAAGGGACATGCGATGTGCTTTCTGTTCAGGAATAGGTGGCCGAACGGGTCGGCGGCAGGGTAAAATCCTCGGTATGGACAACCACCCCTGTCTCGGTCAGCAGCAAGAGGCCATAGGCGCCGGGTTCGTCGATCGAGAGGCTGGTATCCTCTGCGTCGAGCGCCATGGGCATCTGGTGACAGGGGCTCTTGAGGATGGCTGTGGGAATACCCCCCGCCGATCCCTGAACCGTGCGGTGAACATGGCCCGATACGATCTGAACGACATTTCCCGCCGCCCTGAGGCGTGCGATGAACTCGGCGCGGTTGCGAAGCCCGATGGCATCCATCCCGGCAAAGCCCGTGTCGATGGGCGGGTGATGGGTAAAGATGATGACCGGCCCTGTGCCGGCCTCGGTCAAACGCTGCTCCAACCAGCCAAGTCGCGCGGGGCAGAGGTAGCCTGAATGCAGGTCCGGGGCGGTTTCGTCCAGCGTGTCGAGACAGATCAGCCGATGCGCCCCGATGTCGGCGTGGTGCTGAATATGCCCCGTTTCCATCCGTGCGGCCTCGGGAAAGGTGTCGAGAAAGGGCGCGCGGCGGTCGTGATTGCCAAGCATGAGGCTGACGGGCAGGGGGCAGTCGGCCAGGGCCCCGCGCAGGCGGGCGTATTCCTCTGGCCTGGCTCGATGTGTCAGGTCGCCGCAGAGCACGATGCGCGCGGCATCGGGGTGGCGCGCAAGCGCGTGGCTCAGCCCTTGGGTAAAGCGGGCATAGGGATCAAGGCCGATGATCGTCTGGCCCTGGGCCACGATGTGAATATCGGTGAAGACGAGGATTTTCTGCATGGCGCGGCCTGTCATTGGGCTATGCCGCGCAGCATGGCGCAAGTGAGGTGGTTGGGAAAGCGTATTCCGGGAATGGAAATCGCCCCCCTTGGGTCAGGTTCCAAGGGGGGCGGGGGGTGTTATTCCAGTTCGACCAGCAGATCCTTGGCGTCAATCTGGCTGCCGGGTTGGACATGCACCGCCTTCACGGTAGCATCACGCTCTGCGTGCAGACCGGTTTCCATCTTCATTGCCTCGATGGTGAGCAAGAGGTCGCCCGCCTTGATCTTTTGTCCGGCCTTGACGGCAACGGTCGCCACGGCCCCCGGCATGGGCGCGCCGATGTGGTTGGCGTTGCCCAGTTCCGCCTTGGGCCGGGCCGCCACTGTGCTCTTGATCCGCCGGTCGGGCACGCGCACGGTACGCGGCTGGCCGTTGAGTTCGAAGAACACCCGCGCCTCGCCGTCCTCTTGGGTCTCGCTTACCGCGACCAGCCGGATTTCCAGCGTCTTGCCGGGGTCGATTTCGGCGGTGATCTCTTCGCCGGTCTCCATCCCGTAAAAGAAGGTGCGGGTGGGCAGGGTGCGCACGGGGCCGAATTGCGCATGCCGTTCCATGTAATCGGCAAAGACCTTGGGATACATCAAGCTGCCCATCAGGTCCTCGTTGTCGATCTTCTTGCCGAAACGCTCGGTCAGTTCGGCAAGCCGCGCATCGATATCCTCGGGCGGCAAGAGCGTGCCTGGGCGCACGGTGATGGGCTCTTCGCCCTTGAGCACCTTCTTGACGATGGCGGGGGGGAAGCCGCCGGGGGCCTGGCCGACATAGCCTTTCATCAGCGTGACCACCGAGTCGGGGAAGCTGACTTCGGTCTTGGGGTCGAGCACGTCCTCGCAGGTGAGGCCCTGGCTTACCATCATCAGCGCCAGATCGCCCACGGTCTTGGCAATCGGTGTCACCTTGATGACGTCGCCGAACATCTGGTTCACATCGGCATAGGTGCGCGCGATGTCGTGCCAGCGGTCCTCCATCCCCATCGAGCGCGCCTGCGCCTTGAGATTGGTGAACTGGCCGCCGGGCATCTCGTGCAGGTAGACTTCGGAGGTGGGCGATTGCATGCCGCTCTCGAAGGCGGCGTAGTGATTGCGCACCGATTCCCAGTAGTTCGAGATTTGACGAATGGCCCCGATGTCGAGCCCGGTGTCGCGCGGCGTATGGCGCAGCGCCTCGACAATGGTTCCGAGTGTGGCTTGGCTGGTATTGCCCGAGAGCGAGTCCATCGCACAATCGACCGCATCCACCCCGGCCTCGGAGGCCGCAAGGATCGTGGCCCCGGCAATGCCTGCCGTGTCATGGGTGTGGAAATGCAGCGGCAGCCCCACCTCTTCCTTGAGCGCCTTGAAGAGCACGCTTGCCGTGGCCGGTTTCATCAACCCGCCCATATCCTTGAGACAGAGGATATGCGTGCCGGCGGCCTTCAGCTCCTTGGCCATGGAGAGGTAGTATTTGAGGTCGTATTTCGAGCGCGCGGGATCGAGAATATCGCCGGTGTAGCAGATCGCCGCCTCAAGCACCTTGCCCGACTCGAGCACGGCATCCATCGACACGCGCATGTTCTCGGCCCAGTTCAGCGGATCGAAAACGCGGAAGATATCCACCCCGCTCTCGGCGGCCTGTTTGACGAAGGCGGCGACCACGTTGTCGGGATAGTTGGTATAGCCCACCCCGTTCGAGCCGCGCAGAAGCATCTGAGTGAGCAGGTTGGGCATGGCCGCGCGAATGTCGCGCAGGCGCTGCCAGGGACATTCGTCGAGAAAGCGATAGGCCACGTCAAAGGTCGCCCCGCCCCAGCATTCGACCGAGAAGAGGCCGGGAAGATCATGGGCGTAATTGGGGGCGATGCCGATCATGTCGATCGAGCGCATGCGTGTGGCCAAGAGCGACTGATGGCTGTCGCGCATGGTGGTGTCGGTGATCAAAAGCTGCTTTTGCGCTGCCATCCAGTCGGCCACCGCCTGCGCGCCCTTGCGCTCAAGGATCTGTTTCGGGCCGTCCTTGATTTCAGGGTTGGCGGGGCGCGGGGCGCGGGGCAGCTTGAGGTCGGCGGCCGGGCGGGCCCGGCCTTCGACCTCGGGATGGCCGTTGACCGTGATGTCGGCGATGTAGCTGAGAACCCGCGTGCCGCGGTCCCGCCGCTTGGCGAATTTGAACAGTTCGGGCGTCGTGTCGATGAATTTGGTCGTGTAGGTATTGTTGAGGAAGGTCGGATGCTTGAGCAGGTTCTCGACGAAGGCGATATTCGTGCTCACGCCGCGAATGCGGAATTCGCGCAGGGCGCGGTCCATCCGGGCGATCGCCTGTTCCGGCGTGGGCGCCCAGGCCGTGACCTTGGTCAGAAGGCTGTCGTAGTAGCGGGTGATCACGCCCCCCGCGTATGCGGTACCGCCATCCAGACGGATGCCCATGCCCGTGGCCGAGCGATAGGCGGTGATGCGGCCGTAATCGGGGATGAAGTTGTTGAGCGGGTCTTCGGTGGTGATCCGGGTCTGGAGCGCGTGGCCATGCAGGGTGATGTCATACTGGCTGGCCTTGCCGGTGGCCTCCATCAGGCTCTTGCCTTCGGCGATCTTGATCTGGGCCTGCACGATGTCGATGCCGGTGACTTCCTCGGTCACGGTATGCTCGACCTGAACGCGGGGATTGACCTCGATGAAGTAGAATTTGCCACTGTCCATATCCATCAGGAATTCGACGGTGCCGGCACATTCGTAATTCACATGCTTGCAGATCTTGTAGCCAAGCTGGCAGATTTCCTCGCGCTGCGTCTCTGACAGGTAGGGGGCGGGGGCGCGTTCCACCACCTTTTGATTGCGGCGCTGCACCGAGCAGTCGCGCTCGAAGAGGTGATACATATTGCCATGCTTGTCGCCCAGGATCTGGACCTCGACGTGGCGCGCGCGCAGGATCATCTTTTCAAGATAGCCCTCGCCATTGCCGAATGCTGCCTCGGCCTCGCGGCGGCCCTCGCGGACCTTATCCTCAAGCTCGCTCTCGTTTTCGATGGGGCGCATGCCACGCCCGCCGCCGCCCCAGGACGCCTTGAGCATCAAGGGATAGCCGATCTCCTTGGCCTGCTTGCGGATGTCCTTGATGTCATCGCCCAGAACTTCGGTCGCGGGGATGACGGGCACGCCCGCCTCGATGGCCACGCGCCGCGCGCTTGCCTTGTCGCCAAGCGCGCGCATGGTTTCGGCACGCGGGCCGATAAAGGTGATCCCCGCCGCGTCGCAAGCATCTACAAAGGCCGGATTTTCAGACAGGAGGCCATAGCCGGGATGGATCGCATCCGCGCCCGAGAGCTTGGCCACGCGGATGATTTCCTCGATCGACAGATAGGCCTGAACCGGCCCCATGCCCTCGCCGATGCGATATGCCTCGTCCGCCTTGAAGCGGTGCAGCCCGAGCTTGTCCTCTTCGGCGAAGACAGCGACGGTTTTCTTGCCCATTTCATTGGCAGCCCGCATGATGCGGATGGCGATTTCGCCCCGGTTGGCGATGAGAATTTTCTTGAAGTCGGCCATGCCTGTCCCCCGGTTTATCAGTTCTGGCGGCGCGGCCGTCTATGCCGCATTGCAGCGCTGCATCCTTGTAGGATTTGTGAAAGGTTTGTGCAATCCGGCAAACTGGGTATTCCCCGGCAAGGGAAATTTCCTGTCCCGACGGGTGGGTGGCCCTACCCGGAGGGGATCAAGCGTGCGCGCACATCCCAAAGCGTGTGCGTGCCCAACTGGCCCATGTTGGCGCGCAAATCCTCGGCCAGGATATCCGCCAGATGCGCGGGGCCGCTCTCGCCCAAGGCCCCAAGCGCGTAGTGCCAGCCGCGCCCCAACATGACGAAATCCGCTCCAAGGGCGATGGCGCGCAGCACGTCGAGCCCGCCTTCGATGCCGCCGTCCATGATCACCGGCAGGGTGGTTGCGGCGCGTACCTGCGGCAGCGCTTCGATTGTGGCGGGGGCGGCGTCGAACTGTCGACCTGCGTGGTTCGAAATCCAGATCGCATCCACGCCCTCTTTCTCGAGCGCGGTGGCATCGTCGGCGCGCAGCACGCCCTTGACGACCAGCGGCCCGTCCCAGGCATCGCGCAGCCAGCGCAGATACTCCCAGTCGGGCGAGGTGCGCAGCAGGTATCCGGCGTGCTTGTTCGAGGGCAAGCCCTTGGTCTGGCCCGCATAATCGTCAATCAGCCGCATCCGCGGCATGCCGAGCCGCGCGGTGCCAAGCGCCCAGGCCGGGCAGCGGGCGACCTGCGCCAAAAGCCGCGGCGTCAGCTTGGGCGGCTGTGTAAGCCCAGACCGCACCTGTCGCTCGCGACGGCTGCCCACGGGCACATCGACAGTCAGCACCAGCACCGAGAACCCGGCGTTGCGCGCGCGGTTCAGCATGTCCGTGCGAATGCCGGTGTCGCGCGGCGGATACATCTGGAACCAGCCATTGCCGCTCAGATGCGGGCCCACGACCTCGGGCGTCTGGCTCGCCACGGTGGAGAGGCCATAAGGTATCCCCACCTGCGTTGCGGCCCTTGCCAGGAGACGCTCGGCATCGGGCCAGATGAGGCCGGACATGCCCACGGGCGCGATTCCGACCGGCAGGGCATGGGTCTGCCCAAAGAGGGGGGCGGTGATGTCGGCTGTGAACTCGCCATGCAGGATCGAGGGGCTGAGCCGCACCTGATCGAGCATCAGGCGATTGCGCGCCTTGGTGGCCTCTGTTCCGGTGGCACTGTCAAGGTATTCCCAGACGAAATGTGGAATGCGCCGCGCCGCACGGGCGCGCAGGTCAGACAGGGCGGGAAAGGCGGCATGCAGGTTCATGATGCGCATTTGCGCGGGTTTTCAGGGGCTTGTCCAGAGGGCAGATCAGGGTGGAACAATCCCCGAACATCTCTTTAACTCTCGCTGCCTCCGCGCTATTGTCCTACGCATGAACAGATTTGACGAATCCGATGCCTTTGAGGGGGCCAGCCTCTCGGCCCGTGCGATAGCTGCGCGGCCTGCGCCCTATCTCGATGACCTCAACCCCGAGCAGCGCCGCGCGGCGGAGACATTGGATGGTCCGGTGCTCATGCTGGCCGGGGCAGGCACGGGCAAGACCAAGGCGCTGACCACGCGCATCGCTCATCTGATGAACACCGGGCGCGCGGGGCCGGGCGATATTCTGGCCGTGACCTTTACCAACAAGGCCGCGCGCGAGATGAAGGAACGCGTCAGCCGCCTGATGGGCGAGCGGGTCGAGGGCATGCCGTGGCTTGGCACGTTTCATTCGATCTGTGTCAAGCTCTTGCGCCGTCACGCCGAACTCGTCGATCTCAAGTCCAATTTCACCATTCTTGATACAGATGACCAATTGCGCCTGCTCAAGCAATTGGTGCAGGCGTCGGGCATCGACGACAAACGCTGGCCCGCGCGGATGCTGGCTGGGATCATCGACCAATGGAAGAACCGCGCCTGGACGCCCGACAATCTGCCCAGCAGCGAGGGCAGCGCCTATGACGGCAAGGGGCCGGCGCTCTATCGGCAGTATCAGACCCGCCTGCGCGAGCTGAACGCGGTCGATTTCGGCGACCTGCTCTTGCATGTGGTCACGATCTTTCAAAAGCACGACGATGTGCTCAGGCAATACCAACGCTGGTTCCGCTATATCCTCGTGGACGAGTATCAGGATACCAACGTGGCGCAATATCTGTGGTTGCGCCTCTTGGCGGGGGGGCACAAGAACATCTGCTGCGTGGGCGATGACGACCAGTCCATCTATGGCTGGCGCGGCGCCGAAGTGGGCAATATCCTGCGGTTCGAAAAGGATTTTCCGGGCGCGGCTGTGATCCGGCTGGAGCAGAATTACCGCTCGACCCCGCATATCCTTGCGGCGGCGTCGGGGGTGATTGCGGGCAATCGCGACCGGCTGGGCAAGGAGCTGTGGACCGCCGCCGAGGAGGGGGAAAAGGTCCGCCTGATCGGCCATTGGGATGGCGAGGAAGAGGCCCGCTGGATCGGCGAGGAAATCGACGCGATGCAGCGGGGCACGCGGCGGATGCGGCCCTATTCGCTGGACGAGATGGCAATTCTCGTGCGCGCCTCGCACCAGATGCGCGCCTTCGAGGACCGGTTCCTGACCATCGGCCTGCCGTATCGCGTGATCGGCGGTCCGCGATTCTACGAGCGTTTGGAAATTCGCGACGCCATGGCCTATTTCCGGTTGGTGGTCTCGCCTGCGGATGATCTGGCGTTCGAGCGGATCGTCAACACTCCAAAACGCGGTCTTGGCGACAAGGCGCAGCAGAAAATCCAGGTCTCGGCGCGCCAGAATGGCGTGTCGCTGGTCGAGGGGGCGCGGCTCTTGCTCGACGACAAGGGCATCAGCGGCAAGGCGGCGGGGGAGTTGCGCCTGCTGATCGACGGGCTGGCCCGTTGGGGCCGCATGGTGGACGATGCCGACATCACCCATGTCGAACTGGCCGAGATGATCCTCGACGAGAGCGGCTACACGGCCATGTGGCAGAATGACAAGACGCCCGAGGCACCGGGGCGGCTCGAGAATCTCAAGGAATTGGTCAAAGCCCTGGAAGGGTTCGAAAACCTGCAAGGGTTTCTGGAGCATGTCAGCCTCATCATGGACAACGAGTCGGGCGATGAGGGCGAGAAGGTCACGCTGATGACCCTGCACGCCGCCAAGGGGCTGGAGTTTCCGGCTGTGTTCCTGCCGGGATGGGAGGATGGGCTTTTCCCGTCGCAACGCGCGATGGACGAAACCGGCGTGCGCGGGCTCGAGGAAGAGCGGCGGCTGGCCTATGTCGGCATAACCCGCGCCGAAGAGGTCTGCACCATTTCGTTTGCGGGAAATCGCCGCGTTTACGGCCAGTGGCAATCGCAGATGCCCTCGCGCTTCATCGACGAATTGCCCGAGGCGCATGTCGATGTGCTGACCCCTCCGGGGCTTTATGGCGGTGGGTATGGGGCGGCGGCCTCAGCCGGCATCGAGAGCCGCGCCGCCGAGGCCAATGTGTACAATAGCCCCGGTTGGCGGAGGCTTCAGGCGCGCGGCGGCGAACGGCCCATGAGCCAGCCAAGCGAGGCCCGCCACAGCGTGATCGACCTTCAGGCCACCAGCGCGCATACGGTGGGCGAGCGCGTCTTTCATCAGAAATTCGGCTATGGGGCGATCATCGCCATCGAGGGTGACAAGCTCGAAATCGCCTTTGAAAAGGCGGGCACCAAGAAGGTGGTCGCGCGCTTTGTCACCGGCGCGGATGATGTGCCGTTCTGACGCGGGTCAGCGGCGGATCTGAGTATTTTTGCCAAGAAGAAACCCGATGTCGCTTCTTCTTGGTGCAAATACTCAAATCCGACCTTGCGCCGAAACGCTCAGCCGAGGTGATCCACGACCGTCAGATGCTGCGCCAGCCGGCTAACCTCGGCCAGATAGCGCGCGACCAGTTTCGGATCATGGGGAGCTGCGCTGACGCCTGCGGGGATTTCGCGCGCGAGCACCGACTCGACCGCGAGCGAGACCGGAATCGACACGAGCCGCGCCATCGCCGTGCCGCGCGCATCGCCCCAGGCGTCCATCACATAGCTTTGGTGCCAGACTGGTTTACCGGCCTTTTCTGCCTTGAGATCGACGCAGAGCACGACGCGGTCCGGTTCGCCCTCATCATAGGCGTTCTCTTGCCAGAACTGATCGGACATCTCCTTGAGCCGGGCATCGCCCGCGGCACCGTCGAGCGTTTCGATCTCGGCAAAGACCTCCTTCCAAGCCTCGGACCAGCCATTCAGGCGCAGCGTGCCGCGCACAAAGTCCTTGATCCGCCAGTCGGGATCGAACCGGTAATCGGCGATGAAGGGGATTGAATCGCGGTTGGGATACACCTCGAAGGTCTCGGGGGTTGGCAGGGGCGCGTCATAGCTGGAAATCGCGTCCCAGGGCCGGGACACCCTGAGTTCCGAGAAATCTCGAATCGAGCGCGAGGGCGAGCGCAGCGCCTTGAGCACGCCCAGAGGCGACCAGCTGAACTTGTAGCGAAACGGGTTGGGATGTTTCGGCACGCCGCCGCAATAGGAGGTGAACGACAGGTCATTGCCTGCGTCAAAGGCCGGGGAGGCGCGATAGTCGGCCACCAGATGATGCGCCATCAGGTGGTCAATGCCGGGATCGAGGCCGATTTCATTGACAAAGCACAGTCCCTTGTCGCGCGCCGCCTCATCCAGGGCGCGCATCTCGGGGGCGATGTAGGAGGAGGAGACGAAATGCACGCCCGTCCCGAGGCAAAGCTCGGCCAGCGGCACATGCCAGTCGCCGGGCAGCATCGAGACCACGACATCGCCGGGTTTGAGCAGTTTGGCGAGGGCGTCCTTGTCAAAGGCGTGGATCTTGTCCGTGAGATCACCGACGGCGGCGCGCGCCTTGTCGGTCGAGCGGTTCCAGACGCTCACGTCATGCCCTGCCTCGATCAGTCGCCGCAGACCGGGAATGGCCGATAGGCCGGTACCGCACCAGTGGATTGTCATGTCCGTCTCTCCTTTTACTTGTAACGGAGTTTCGCCGCGACGATGCTCA
Organism: uncultured Roseovarius sp.; assembly: GCF_963972555.1. Classification (NCBI taxonomy): domain Bacteria; kingdom Pseudomonadati; phylum Pseudomonadota; class Alphaproteobacteria; order Rhodobacterales; family Roseobacteraceae; genus Roseovarius; species uncultured Roseovarius sp. The sequence goes on along the minus strand of NZ_CAXAUM010000005.1, from coordinate 202,838 downwards.
GCATCGCCAGAACGGCGCAGATATTGGCCAGAATGAGAGGCCAGTCGCCGATCATCAGCCCATAGACCAGCCACAGGGATACGGTGGTCAGAAAGAGCAAGTTTGACGGGAGCGAGAGGCCCGAGGTGTCGCGCGTGGCCCAAGCCTTGACCGCCTGTGGAATCCAGCAGATCGTCCCCAGAAAGGCGGCCAGATATCCGACATAGGGCGCCATTCAGATCGCTTTCATATGGGTGTGAAAGGTCTCTGCCGCGCGGCCCCAGACCCCTTGATCCAAGGTGTCGAGGGTCAGGAGGGAGGCCAGCAACTGCCCCGCGTAATCCTGCGAGGATTCCACGGGCAAGAGCGAGGGCAGGTTGTCGATGGCCATGATGTCGAGCGGCGGCGCGTCATGCACACGCAGCACGGGGGCCGCCCAGGAGGTGGCCGCGTCATAGAGCGGCACCGGGTTGTAATCGCTGTCAGGATCGCAGGCCACATCGCCGACCACGGTCAGTTGGCGGGGCTGATCGAGCGCGGATTTCGGCACGAACACCGGCGTGCCGGGGCGCGCGAAGATGCAGTTCAGAAAGATGTCATGGGCGAGAATTTCCGGGAAAGGCCCGCCGGATGCGGTCTCGGCCATGTCCCAGCGGGTGACGAGCACGTCCATTGCCTCGCAAAGGTCTGCCGCCCCGGTGCCCACGCGGCCCAAGGCCCCGATTACGATGGCGCGGGGGCGCGGCGCGCCCGTGGCATCGAGCCGTGCACCGAGGTCGGCCAGCAGCGCGTCGCGCCCCGGATAGGTATCGACGGGGGGGCAGGTCGCATCGCGCTGTTGCGCCACCCAAGCCATGAGCGACACCGCTGCCCCGGCATAGCCCGCCCAATAGCCGAAGGCGGCAACGCGCCGGCCCGTTTCGTCAACGAGGTATTCGAGATCATAGAGCGTGCCGCCGCCGGCCTTGAACCGCTGCAAGAGGCGTCGTCCGGCGTGCTGGCCCTTGAAGGCATGGCCGAACATGATGTGGCGATGCGGCAGGGGCGTGCCGTCCTCGGGCAGTTCCTTGAGCCCGAAGATGATCGCGTCGGCGGGGGCGGAGGGCCATGCGTTTTCCGGTGCAATCGTGCAGCCCGCCGCGCGGTAGCCGTCGATCGGAATGGCGCGGTTGTGGCTTTCCTCGACCGTCACGCGGATGCCCTTGGCGATGAGTTGTGCCGCGCCCTCGGGCGTCAGGCCGACGCGTTCCTCGTTTGGCCGCTGTTCGGCCCTTACCCACAGATGTGTCATGTCAGCCTTTCAGATCATGTTGTCGGCGATCACCTGCGCGACCGAGGGGCGCGCGCGCATTGCCTGCACAAAGGCAGTGATCTTGGGGAATTGTGCCACGTCCACCCCGTCACCTGCCAGCCAGCTACAGGCAACATAGAGATAGGCATCGGCGAGCGAGACAGTCTCGCCCAACACAAAAGGCCCGGTGAGTACGTGGTTTTCCACATAGGCGGCGCTGTCGGTCATGGTCTGCACCGACTTGGCCTTCATATCGTCAAAAGAGCTTTGCTGATCGGCCCAACGGTGGCCGCGCATTTTGTGCGCGTGGTTCACATGCATGGTGGAGGCGATGTAATACATCGCTTCGCGCATCTTGGCGGCCTGATAGGGATCTGTGGGGCGTAATCCGGCCTGCGGCGTAGTGTCGGCGATGTAATCGAGGATCGCGCCGGTTTCGGTCAGAATGCCGTTGTCGGTGACAAGGGCCGGAACGCGCCCTTTGGGATTGATCGCGAGATAAGTAGCCCCTGATTGCTCCCCGGCCCGGAAATCGAGGCGCATCGGTTCAAAGTCGAGACCGGCCTCGTGCAGGGCGATGGCCACTGCAATCGAGATGGTGCCTTTGGCGTAATAGAGTTTCATGGCGGGTCCTCTTGACTGTCAGATGAAGGTGCGGGCATGCGCCCGGTCGGGTGTGTCGAGATGGGGCGTGGCGTTGAACGTGCCCAGCATCAGCATGTCGTGCACATGCTCAAGGCGGTGCAGCGAACTGTTCATCACTTGAAGCATGACCTTGGACAGGCCCGGAATATCGAGGCCGAGGGCGTGCCGCATGACCATGCCGATCACGCCGCCGGAGGTGACGATCAGGATGCGCCCGTTATGATGACAGATGTCGTCGATCAGGCTGGTGATCCGGGTTGTGAAATGCTCGAAAGTCTCGGGCACATCGTCAAGATCGCCCCTTGCCCAGTGTTCGATCACCTGCGGCAGGTAGCGGGCGAACTCGGTCGCATCGGCAGGAGCGGGAATGCCGTGTTGCATTTCGATGGCGCGGGCGAGGGCGAAATAGCTCAACTCGTCAAGGCGCGGATCCCGTTCGGTGATCTCGTAGCCCATGGCGCGGGCGGTGCCGATCTGACGGTTGAGCGTGCCGGTGAGGACATGGTCGAAATGGGGATTCGTCTGCGCCAGATGGGCGCCCAACCATTCGGCCTGCTGCACGCCCAGAGGCGACAGCCGGTCATAATCTGTCTCATCGGTCGCATGGCTGTTGGCCTGCCCGTGACGCACCAGAATTAGCTCTGCCAAGGTTTCCCTCCCCGAATTCTGCGCGACGTTAGCGCCGGTTGCGGCGGGGTTAAAGGTGGTGCGCGAAATAATCCGCCCGTTTGCCGGCGATGCGCAAGAGGCGCGGGAATTGGGGCCAATGCGATGGCTCTTTGCCTTTCGTGGCGCAAACGCAAGGTGAGGTGTCGGGATTGACGGCCTATGGGATGCCGCTGCATGCTTAAAAAAGGCCCAAAGCAGGGAGGCACGCTGATGACCGACAAGATCACATTCGTATTGGACGGCCAAGAGGTCGAGGCAGACGCCGGTCAGACGATTTGGGAAGTTGCGAATGGTCGCGGCCTGAAAATACCGCATCTCTGCCACAAGCCCGCACCCGGCTATCGCCCCGATGGCAATTGCCGCGCCTGCATGGTCGAGGTTGAGGGCGAGCGCACTTTGGTCGCCTCCTGCATTCGCGAGGCCAAGGCGGGTATGGTGGTGACCACGAATTCCGCGCGCGCGGAATCGGCGCGCAAGATGGTGGTGGAAATGCTTTTGGCCGATCAGCCCGAGCAGGCGCAATCGCATGACCGTTCGAGCCACCTCTGGGATATGGCCGAGGCCAACGGCGTGACGCACAGCCGCTTTCCCAAGCTCGAGAAAGAGCGGATCCCGCTTCTTGATGACACCCATATCGCCATGCGCGTCAATCTGGATGCTTGTATCCAGTGTGGTCTTTGCGTGCGCGCCTGCCGCGAGGTGCAAGTCAATGACGTGATTGGCATGGGAGGGCGAGGACACGACGCCTATCCGGTGTTCGATCTGGCTGATCCGATGGGGGCCTCAACCTGCGTGGCCTGCGGCGAATGTGTGCAGGCCTGCCCGACCGGGGCCTTGATGCCTGCCACCGTGCTTGACGATCAGCAGCAGGGCGACAGCGCGGATTTCGACGAAGAGGTCAAGAGCATCTGCCCCTTCTGCGGCGTGGGCTGTCAGGTCTCGCTCAAGGTCAAGAATGGCAAGGTCAAGTATGTCGAGGGCATCAATGGGCCTGCCAACGAAGGGCGGCTCTGCGTCAAGGGGCGGTTCGGTTTTGACTATATCCACCACCCGCACCGCCTGACCAAACCGCTCATTCGCCGCGACGATGCGCCCGCCAAGGGTCTGAATGTCGATCCCGGCAATTGGCAGGAAGTATTCCGCGAGGCCGAGTGGGACGAGGCGCTCGATCTGGCGGCGGGCGCGCTGAAGGGGCTCAAGGATACCCATGGCGGGACCAGCGTGGCGGGCTTCGGTAGCGCCAAATGCACCAATGAAGAAGCTTATCTCTTTCAGAAATTCATCCGTCAGGGATTTGGTCACAACAACGTCGACCACTGCACGCGGCTCTGCCACGCCTCCTCCGTGGCGGCGCTGATCGAGAATGTCGGCTCTGGTGCCGTCACGGCGACCTTCAACCAGATTGAAAACGCAGATGTTGCGATCATCATCGGCGCCAACCCGCTAGAAAACCATCCCGTTGCTGCGACCTATTTCAAGCAGTTCACCAAGCGCGGTGGCAAGCTCATCGTCATGGACCCACGCGGCCAGGGCATGAAGCGCTTTGCCACCCATATGCTGCAATTCCGCCCCGGTGCGGATGTCTCGATGCTCAACGCGATCATGCACGTGATCGTGGAAGAGGGGCTGTATGACCAGCAGTATATCGCAGCCTTCACCGAGAATTGGGAGGCGGAGAAAAAGCATCTGGCGCAGTTCCCGCCCGAGAAGATGGAAGCGATCTGTGGCGTGCCCGCCGAGACCCTGCGCGCTGTGGCGCGGGATTTTGCCACGGCCAAGGCGGGGATGATCTTTTGGGGGATGGGCGTCAGCCAGCACATCCACGGCACAGACAATTCGCGCTGCCTGATTTCGCTGGCGCTGATGTGCGGCCATGTGGGCCGTCCGGGCACCGGGCTGCATCCGCTGCGTGGCCAGAACAACGTGCAGGGGGCGTCTGACGCAGGCCTCGTGCCGATGTTCCTGCCCGACTATCAGACCGTGACCGATGACGGCGTGCGCCGCGCCTTTACCGAGGTCTGGCAATCGGGGGACTTCTCGAACCAAAAGGGCTTGACCGTGACCGAGATCATGGATGCGGTCCACGAGGACAAGATCAAGGGCATGTATATTCTGGGTGAGAACCCGGCGATGTCAGACCCGGATGTGGAGCACGCCCGCGATGCTCTGGCCAAGCTGGAGCATCTGGTGGTGCAGGATATTTTCATCACCGAAACGGCGAACTATGCCGATGTGATCCTGCCTGCCTCGGCCTTTTATGAGAAAGCGGGCACCGTCACAAACACCAATCGTCAGGTGCAGATGGGCCGCCCCGCCGTGCCCCCGCCGGGAGAAGCGCGCGAGGATTGGGCGATCACCGTGGAGCTGGCCAAGCGGATCGGTCTCGATTGGTCCTACAACAGCCCGGCGGATGTCTTTGCCGAGATGAAGGTCAACATGCGCTCGCTCGACAATATCACCTGGGAGCGGCTGGAGCGGGAAGGGGCTGTGACCTATCCTTGTAAAGGCCCAGATCAGCCCGGCGAGGCGGTGGTGTTTGGCGATGGGTTCCCGCGCCCCGAGGGTCGTGCGAAATTCACCCCGGCGGCGATCATCCCGCCAGACGATGTGCCTGACGCGGACTATCCGATGATCCTGACCACGGGGCGGCAGCTTGAGCATTGGCACACAGGGTCGATGACCCGGCGCGCCAGGGTGCTTGATGCGGTCGAACCTGAGGCGAATTGCTCGATGCATCCCGCAACTCTGCGCAAGCTGGGGGTTGAGCCGGGCGGCATGGTGCGCCTGAGCACCAAGCGCGGCTCGATCCGGATCATGGCGCGGGCAGATCGCGCTGTGGCCCCCGATATGGTGTTCCTGCCCTTTGCCTATGTCGAGGCGGCGGCGAATATCCTGACCAACCCGGCGGTCGATCCCTATGGCAAGATCCCCGAGTTCAAGTTTTCGGCGGTCAAGGTCGAAGCGGCGAATATCGCGGCGGAATGATATGGAATGCGCCCCGCGCAGGTCGTGGGGCGCACAAACACATGCCCGTAGATTTGGCATTTGGCCTCGGACCGCGGCGCGCCTATAGTCGCGCTTGGACATGACCCGAAAACCCGACACCCCGTTGCGCCGTGGCTGGACCACGGGCGCTTGCGCCACCGCCGCGACGCGGGCGGCGCTGAGTTTGTTTTGGGGGGAAGGCAAGGTGCGGCGCGTGCAAATCACCCTGCCGCGCGGCGAAACACCAGAGTTTGACATCGCGCATCACGCCAGTGGCGAGGACTGGGCCGAGGCGGGGGTGATCAAGGACGCAGGCGACGACCCGGATGTGACCCATGGGGCGATGATCATCGCCCGTGTGGCGCGCTCAGAAGGTGGCGTGGTGTTTCGCGCGGGCGAGGGGGTGGGGCGCGTCACCATGCCAGGTCTGCCGATCCCGCCAGGCGACCCTGCGATCAACCCGGTGCCGCGCCAGATGATGCGCGAAACGGTCGAGGATATGGCCGAGCGCCTGTCGGAAAGCCCGGATATAGAGATCACCGTTTCGGTGCCCGGTGGGGCAGCGCTCGCGCAAAAGACGTGGAACCCGAGGCTGGGTATCAAGGGAGGGTTGTCAATTCTGGGCACCACCGGGATTGTGCGCCCGTTCTCCTGTGCGGCCTGGATCGCGTCGATCCATCGTGGCATCGACGTGGCGCGCGAGACAGGGTTGACCCATGTGGCAGGCTGTACGGGTGCCACGAGCGAACAGGTGGTGCAGGGCCTCTATGATCTGCCAGATCACGCGATGCTCGATATGGGAGATTTCGCCGGTGGGATGCTCAAGTATCTTGCCCGGAATCCGATGCCGCGCCTGACGGTGGGGGGCGGTATCGGCAAGATGACCAAGCTGGCGCAGGGCGCGCGCGATCTGCATTCGGGTCGCAGCCAGGTGGATTTTGCGGGCCTTGCCGAGGCGCTTGGCCTGCCCGAGCTGAAATACATGAATACGGCCTTGCAAGCCTATGATTTGGCGGGGGAAACCCTGGCGGATTGGGTGGCGCGCGAAAGCCGCGCCAAGGTGTTGGCGATGCTGCCTGACGGGGTTGCCGTGGATACCGTCGTGATCGACCGGGCAGGCGCAGTGCTGGCGCGGGCGGGGGGCACATGACGCTCTTGCTGCTGGCGGGTACGGGGGAGGCGCAACAGCTGGCGCGACATCTGGCGGATGAGGGGCGCGCGGCGGTGGCCTCGCTCGCCGGGGCGACGCGGGCACCGCGCGCCATGGGGCTGCCCACTCGGATCGGAGGGTTCGGCGGTGAGGCAGGGTTTCTTGCCTATGTGGCAGAGGCGGGCATTACGGCGGTGCTCGATGCCACGCATCCATTTGCGGCGCAGATCTCGGCGCGGACGGCGCGGCTTTGCGCGGCGCATGATCTGCCCTATTGCCAGCTTTTGCGGCCGGAATGGGTGCCGGGGACAGAGGATCGCTGGACGGACATTGCCGCCGAAGAAGAGGCGGCGGCGCATATTCCGGTGGGGGCTACGGTGTTTCTTGCGACCGGGCGGCAGGGCGTGACCCGCTTTGCCAATCTCGACGGGCGGCGCCTGATTTGCCGTGTGGTCGATCCGCCCGAGGCACCCTTTCCCATGGCAAATGGCACCTATATCGTTGGCCGTCCGCCGTTTTCCGTGGATGATGAAATTTCCCTTTTCACCCGGCTTGGCATTGATTGGCTGGTAGTCAAAAATGCGGGCGGGGCGGCGTCCGAGAGCAAATTGGCGGCGGCGCGGGCGCTGAGCCTGCCGGTGGCGATGATCGCCCGCCCGCCGCAACCCGACGCGCCCCGTGTGGCGACGGTCGCGGAGGCAATAGAGTGGGTGCAGGCGCTATGACGGGGCGGATCATCACATGTGAGGCGGATGTGGAAGAGGGGGCGACCCATCTGGCGGCGCTGTGCCCGCGCATGCGCCATGCGTATGGTCTGACCGGGCCGCTGCCTTTGCGGCGAAACCCGGATGGGTTCGCTGAGCTGTTGAGCGCGATTGTCAGCCAACAGGTCAGTGTTGCGTCAGCCAATGCGATTTGGTCGCGGATGGAACAGGCCGGGTTTACCGAGCCTCAGCGCATTGTTGCAGTCACGGATGATGACCTGCGCGCCGTGGGCCTCAGCCGACAAAAGGCGCGCTATGCCCGCGCGCTTGCGGAGGCGGGGATTGACTATGCCGCCCTGCGCTACGCACCGACGCCGGAGGTCATTGCAACTCTAACGCAGGTGCCCGGTATCGGCGTCTGGACGGCGGAAATCTATGCGATGTTCAGTCTGGGGCGCGCGGATGTCTTCGCGCCCGGCGATCTTGCCTTGCAAGAGGCGGTGCGCCTGCTCTACGACCTGCCGGAACGCCCCAAGGAACGGGCGCTGCGGCAGATGGCCGAGGATTGGGCGCCCTGGCGCGCCGTTGCGGCACGGCTCTTGTGGGCCTATTACCGGGTGGCCAAGGACAGGGAAGGGATCAGATGACACGGGTTTTGAAAGCAGGCCGCAAGGCGCCGCAGTCGGGCGAGACACGCTCGGCCGTGGTCTTTCTGCACGGATACGGCGCCAATGGCGCAGATTTGCTGGGGCTGGCCGATCCGCTGGCGGAGCATTTGCCCGATACGCTCTTTGTAGCACCCGATGCGCCCGAAAGTATTCCCGGCATGCCCTTTGGCCTTCAATGGTTTCCGATTCCCTGGATTGACGGATCGAGCGAGGAAGAGGCGCATCGCGGGCTGATGACGGCCACGGCGGATATGAACGCCTTTCTCGATGCGCTTATGGTGGATGAAGATCTCTTGCCGGAACAGGTGGTGCTCTTCGGCTTTTCCCAAGGCACGATGATGGCGCTGCATGTCGCACCCCGGCGCGAAGACGCGCTTGGCGGCGTCGTGGCCTTTTCGGGGCGGCTCTTGTCGCCGGAATTGCTGAGCGATGAGGTGCAAAGCCGCCCGCCGGTCCTTTTGTTGCATGGTGACGCCGACGAGGTGGTGCCGGTGCAGTCGCTGCCGCAGGCGGCAGAGGCCTTGCAGCAGGCCGGTTGGCAGGATGTCTATGCCCATATCATGAAGGGCACTGGCCATGGGATCGCGCCCGACGGCCTATCGGTTGCTCTGGCCTTCATGCGCGACAAACTTGGCCTTTGACGGTTTTCCGCAAATCGCCGCAGGCTTGCCATATTATGGCGGCGCGGGTGCGCTAGGCCGGGACGGATGAGCAAGGACACCGACAGTCTCTCCCCGCTTGGACGGGCCTATTCTCTTGGCGCGCTCTTTGTCGCCGAGATGGTGCTGCTTGTGCTGCTCTACCAGGTTTTGAGTGACCTTGAGTGCCGCGCAACCGGAATCGAAACCGCGTGCCGAGGGCTGCGGTTCGTGGCGCTGTGGCTGCTTTGCGCGGGGTCTTTGGTCGGGGTATATCTCTGGGCGCGCCCCGTGGCGCGGTCCGAGTTCGCAAGCACGGCAAGCGCCGCACCGGGGGGAGCTCCTTGGGCGTTGCTGCATGGGGCGGGCGTTCTGGCGATGCTTGCGCCGCTGGTTCTGGTCGCGCCCGAGGCGTTGAGCGCGGAGTTTGCGCGGGTGTTTCCGCTGGCGGCCTTGGGGGCGCTGATGGCGGCCTTGGGAGGGGTGCTGTGGCTCATGCGGCCGTCAGCCTGGATCGCGTGGTTGCGAGGACGCACCTTGTCGCTCGTCGCCATTGCTGCCTTCGCGGCGGCCCTGCCGGGGGCGGTGGTTCTGGCAGGGCCATTGTGGAGTGTGCAGGCGATTACAGATGTGACCTTTATCGCGGTATTTCTCTTGCTGCGCCTATTTGTCGAGGATGTGGTTGTGGATCCCGCGACCTATGTGATCGGCACGCCGGAATTCCGGGTCATGGTGGCCGATAGCTGTTCTGGGATTGAGGGGTTGGTGCTGATCACCGCGTTTCTCGCTCTTTACGGCGTGCTTTTCCGAGACGAATTGCGCCTGCGCCGCTTTGGCCTTGTGATCTGGCCTATCGCGCTCTTGGTGAGCTGGCTGTTCAACGCGGTGCGGATCACGGTTTTGATTCTGATCGGGGTGCATGTCTCGCCCGAGCTTGCGGTCAATGGCTTTCACAGCTTTGCCGGGTGGTTGATGTTCACGGCGCTGTCCATCAGTGTGTTGGTGGTAGTGGGGCGCAGTGGCTATGCGTTGCAAGCGGCGGCAGTGCCACGGGTGCGCAGCGTGGCGCCAATGGCCGAGGATGATGTGGCCGGGCGAATCCTGCCGTTTATCGTCTTCGCTCTGTCAGGTCTGATTGCACAGGCATTCTGGCGCGAGCCCGCCTTGGCCTATCCGGTGCAGGTGGGCATGATGCTGGCCGCGCTCTGGTGGGTGCGGGGCACCGTGCGGCAGCATCTGGCGTGGCCGTCGGCGCTGTCGGTGGTCGCGGGGGGATTGATCGGGGTGGCATGGATTGTGACCGCGCCCGCAGCAGACCCCCCCTCTGAGGCGCTCTTGTCGCTTGGGGCGGGGGTCTTTGCCCTTTGGGCAGGGATGCGTATCCTTGGCACGGTAGCCCTTGTGCCGGTGATTGAAGAGCTGTTTTTTCGGGGCTATGTGCAAGCGCGGCTGGATCGGGGAACCGTTGTCAGCCGGATCATCGCTATTGCGGTTTCGGCCGGTCTATTCGCCCTTGTTCATGGCCGCTGGATTGAAGCGGGCCTGGCGGGCGTTGTGTTTTCTCTGGTTTACATGCGCAATGGGCGGCTGGCTGATGCCATGGCCGCCCATGCTGTTGCCAATGCTGTCATCGCAGCCGTCGCCCTTTGGAGGGGGGATTGGACGCTGATCTGACCGTCAGGTCAGTTCCGCGCGCGACGGCGTTTGATTTCCCAAGCAAGGACAAGGGCCGCGAGAACCACCGCGATGGCGAGTGTCCCGCTCGCGGCGTCCATTTCCGGCACGGAAGATGTTGACGACGAGCCACCACCCGAAGTCGTGCCACCGTACCAGCCATTCCAGAACCAATCAAACATCGGTCATCTCCGTATATGTCTAATGCAAACTCTTGCCTTCGTTATGCCAGATTTTCGACACATTTCAAGCTGCGCCGCTCAGTAACCCGGTTTTTGGAAACGAACCGCACCAAAAGGACGCTTTGTTTCCGAGCCGAGAGCGGAGATGCCAGAACAATGAGCAGTTTTCCCGGTTGGCGTGCCGTTGCTCTGGCACGCCGCTGAGAATCACTCTGCGGCGCGCAGGGGAGAACCCTCGACCCGCGTTGCCGAGTCGGTTGGCTCTTGCCTGGATGCGGTGGGCTGGCTGACTTGCGCGGAGGCGTTGTGCCCTTCGACCGGCCAGACGATTTCTGAGTCTGCAAGGCGGCTTGCGGTTCGGGCGAGGGCCCAATCCCGTGCGGCGCGGCTGGAGCGGCCCATCGAGAGCTTGGCCAAGAGTTGTGCACCCCATAGGGCGTAGGTGCCGAGCCACACCCGAAGGGCCAGCATCGCAGGGGTGAAGACCAGCGTAAGAACGGTTGCGATGCCGAGGCCGAACACCACTGCGGTCGCAAGCTGCTTCCACCACAAAGCTGTTGGACTATCAAAGGCATAGCCGCCATTTACAAAGTCGAGACTGAGCCCGAACATCATCGGCGCAAGCCCGGCCATCGTGGTGATCGTGGTCAAGAGCACAGGGCGGATGCGATCCTGCGCGGTGCGGGTGATGGCCTCGATCTGGGGCATGTAACGGGCGTATTCCTGAAAAGTGTCAATCAAAACAATGTTGTTGTTCACCACAATCCCCGCGAGAGCGACGATGCCGGTGCCGGTCATGATGATCGAAAAGGGCTGATCCATCACGAGCATGCCGATCAGCACGCCCGTGGTCGAGAGCACGACCGCCAAGAGAACCAGTACCGCGTTGTAAACGCTGTTGAATTGCGCCAAGAGGATGATGAACATCAGGCCAAGCGCGCCGATGAACGCTTGTTGCAGGAATGCGCCGGATTCGGCCTGATCCTCGGCGTCACCGGTCCATTCGTAGCTGATACCGGGCGGCAGAACGCCTGAGTCGAGCCACTCGGTGAGATGTGTTATACGTTCGTTCGCTGTGATCGGAACCTTACGGTCTGTAAGGTCTGAAGCGGATTCTGTAAGGAATAGCCCGTCCTTGACCGCCGCCTTGATGTCAAAGAACCGGGTCTGATCGACGCGGTCGATCTGGGCCAGCTGTTTGACCGGTTTGCGGGTGACGAAATTCGACAAGGGCACAAGCCCGTCATCGGTACGCACCTTGAGGCTGTCGAGGGTTGAGAGCACGCGGTCCTGGTCGGGCAGGCGGACCCGGATCTCGATTTCCTCGTCGCTGCTGTCGACGCGCATGGTGTCGAGCAGGATGCCGCGCGTCACGAGCTGCACCATGGCCCCGACGGTCGCCACATCGGCACCAAAGCGCCCGGCCTTTTCGACATCGACGTCGATCTGCCAGTCGATGCCGGGCAGGGGCAAGGTATCCTCGATCTGATGCAAACCTTCGGTTTGGTCGAATTTCTCGCGAGCCACTTCGGTAAAGGCGATGAGATCTTCCCAATTGTCGCTTTTGAGGCGCAGATGAACCGGCTTGGCCGAGGCGGGACCACGGGATTGGGCGAGGACCTCGAACTTGATGCCGGGCACGTTTTCCAGCTCTGCGCTGAGTTCGGCAATCACGGTATCGCCGTCGAATTCCGTCGCGACCACATGGCGGGTCACGGGCAGATCGAGAAGCGGAATGGTGAACCAGGTCTCGATGGATTGCGGGCGATCCTCCCAGGCGATGGTTTCAAACTGAATCTGGCCGATCGTATCGCGCGGGGGCTGTGCGCCGCCGGTATTCGTATTGAGCCCGCCATCCCCGGCAAAGGCGAAAGCGGTCTGAATACCGGGGTGGGCGCGGATGATGTCCTCGACCTGTTTGACCAACTGGTCCTTTTGGTCAATCGAGAGGTTGCCGCGCCCGCGCACATAGACGATCCCGCGCTCAGGCTCGCTATCCACAAAGAATTCGGTGCCATTGTTGTTGTTGATGTAGAACATCAGCACAGAGCCCACGAGCACGAAAATCGTACCAAAGGCCACCAGAGGCATGACCGGATTGCCCGCGATTGCATGGATCACCCAGCCAAAGGCCGAGCGCTGATAGCCACCCCTCACCCGTTCTCGGCGCGGGGGCAGCCAGCGGTGCCGCGCCGCAGTCAGAAGTTTGCCAAAGCGGCGCGGAATGGCCACGAGCGCCAGCAGTGTGGCAACAACCCCGGAGAGGCCCACCGCCATCAGCAGAGAGACCCCCAGCATGAGGCCAAAGACCGTTGTCAGCACCGGCACGACCGAGCCAAGTATGCGTGTGCCGTCCATGCCGGAAAATTCCGCGCGCACCTCGTTGAGGAGCGCCGGGGCCGTCTGACCGGCCAGAAGGGCCACGCCGATAGCCACCGGAATGAGCGCCAAATGCCAGAGCCAGAAGCCATTTGCGATCTGGTCGGTCCGGGCGTTGAACCAGCGTTCCAGCCGCCCGGTGACGCCGCCCAGAACGGGCAGGTAGACAAGCGCCACCAAGAGCGAGGCGGAAAGCACGAAAATCAGTGTGACCGGCAACATGCCCATGAATTGCCCCGGGATACCGGGCCAGAAGAGCATCGGAAGAAAGGCGCAAAGCGTGGTTGCGGTCGAACTGACCACCGGCCAGAACATCCGCTTGGCGGCCCCGACATAGGCGTGCATCGGGCCTTCGCCCTCGGAAATGCGCTTGTCGGCGTATTCCACCACGACAATGGCCCCATCGACCAGCATCCCAACCGCGAGAATGAGGCCGAACATCACGATATTCGAGATGGCGACGCCCATGACCGCCAGAAGCGCGAAGCAGAGGAGAAAGGAGGTGGGAATGGAAAAGCCCACCAGCAGTGCGGGCCGGATACCCAAGGCCGCCAGCGTGACGATCATCACTAGGGCGATGGCGGTGAGAACCGAGCCTTCGAGCTGGCTGACCATGGAGGCCACGGTGCTGGATTGGTCGTTGGAGGTGCCGACGCTGACGGCGACCTGCAAATCCTCGGGCCAGGTCTTTTCCGCCTCGGTCACGGCGGCGCGCACGAGGTCGGCGGTTTCGATGATGTTGAAGCCTTTGCGCTTGACCACCTGTAGCGCGACGGTCGTCTCGCCGTTGAAGCGCGCTGTGCCAAGCCGGTCCTCGAAGGTGAGATTGATCGTCGCAAGATCGCCCAGCCGCACGATGCGGTCGCCATTGGTCTTGACCGGCAGGTTGTAGAAATCGCTGGTATCTTCAAAGGATGAGGGGATCTTGACCGCGAAGGTGCCTTGAGCGGTGTCGACCTCGCCTGCCGCGATCAGTTGGTTGTTGTTCTGCACCACGTTGATGAGATCAAGCGCGGTGACGTTGTATGCCTCAAGGCGGAGCGGGTCGATGATGACCTCGAGCATTTCCTCGCGATTGCCCGCGATGCCCGCCTCTAGCACCGGTTCCAGCCCTTCGAGCGTGTCCTGGAGGTCATTGGCCAGCCGCGACATGGTGCGTTCGGGCACCGGGCCGGAGAGGTTGACGATGATGATCGGGAATTCGCTGAAATTCACCTCGTTCAGGGTGTATTTCTCGGCCCCTTCCGGAAAATCCGCCTCGGCCGTGTCCATCGCGTCGCGCACATCGGCAAGGGTCTTGGTCTTGTCCCAGCCGAATTCGAATTCGAGCGCCACGCCGCCATAGTTTTCGGCGGCGGTGCCGGTCATTTTCTTGAGCCCGTCCAGATCGCTCAGTTCTGTTTCCATCACCTTTACGAGTAGTTTTTCGCTGTCTTCGGCAGAAATGCCGGGGAAGGGAACCGAGATGAAAAGAGCGGGCACCTCGATGTCGGGCTCACCTTCCTTGGGAAGTCCGACATAGGCCAATGTGCCGGCAAGAACCGAGAGCACGATGAAGGCCAGCACCATCCGGGCGCGGGCGGCGGCCCAATCGACGAGGCCGGTCATTGGCCCAACTCCTGAAACACAGGGTCAACAGGCACGCCATCGGTGACGTAATCCTGTCCGATCACGATCACATCGGCGCTATCGGGCAGGCCGGTGATCCAGACGCCCGAGGGCGTGTCGCGCAAAAGCTCGACCGGGATGAATTGCGCGCGGCTCTCGGGGCCGACGATGCGCAGGCCCAAGGTGCCCTCGTCATCGAGGGTGAGGGCGGATTGTGGCAAGAGATGCGCGCGCTTGCCTGCAGCACCGATCAGGATTTCGGCGGTTTCCCCGTCGCGCAGCGAGAGGTCTGTATTGGGCACCGTGACTTCGACGCGGAAGGTGCGGGTGACGTCATCGGCAGAGCGCGCCACGAAGGTGACGCGCCCCTCGACCATGCGGCCCGAGGCCATGCGGATGCGCGCGGGGGCGTTCATCTGCACGCGCGCCACCTGCATTTCGGACACGAACCCGACCATGGTGATCGGGTCGAGTTGTAGCACGGTCGCGCAGAGCGCGCCGGGTTGCAAAAGGCTGCCGATTTCGGCGGTGTCGGTGTCCAGCACGCCATTGAACGGCGCGATGATCGAGAGGCGATTGATTTCCGTTTCGGCGGCGGCGACGGCGGCGCGGGCGGATTCGATTCCGGCGCGCGCGGCCTCAAGGCCGGAGGTGGCCGATTGCACCGCCGCTTGCGCCGAACTGACCGCGGCACGAGTGGCGGCGACGCGGGTTTGCGAGGCGAAGCCGCTCTCGATCAGGTTTTCGGCGGCGTTGGCGTTGATCTCGGCCTCTTCGAGTTGGGCGCGCGCCTCGTTGGCGCGGGCCTCGGCCTCGGGGATGCGGGTCTGGGCCTCGGACAGGCGGGCTTGGGCCTCGGCCAAGGCGGCCTCGCGCGCGGCGGGATCAAGGCGGCAGAGAATGTCGCCTTGGGATACCATATGCCCTTTGCGCAGCGGCTCGTTGATGACGAGGCCCGAGGTCTCGGCCCGCAATTCGACGATGCGGTCGGCCTCGGAGCGGCCGCGCACGACGACGGCGCTGTCGACCTCGCGCGCTTGGGAATGCAGGGCCACGACGCGCATGATCGCTTCGGCCTCTGGCGCCGTTTCGGGCAGCGGTTCGGCGGTTTGCGGGTCGGGGGCGGGAAGAAAGCGGTGATGCTCGAAAACGACCACATAGACCAAGGCAGACACCACGAGGGCGATGAGAACAGGAAGCAACCGCATTTATCTACCTTCGGGCCATGAGGCGTGGCGTTGGGCCGGGCTTGGGCCTACCTTGCGGGACACGGCCCAGGCGCACCATTACCGACTTACGCTAAACCAACCGGTTCAGATTAATCTTTTCCGATGCCTGCTGCAAGCACGCCCTTGCGTCGCGGGCGCGCCGCCCCTTGGCAGGGACAGGGCTTCGGGGTAAGAGGGGCAAAATTCAAGGGGGGCGCGGCGTGAGCAACACCGACAGTTTCATCGACGAAGTCACCGAAGAGGTGCGCCGCGACAGGCTATTTGCGTTGATGCGCCGCTATGGCTGGATCGCGGTTCTGGCGATCCTGTTGCTGGTGGGCGGAGCCGCTTGGAACGAATGGCGCAAGGCGCAGGATCGCGCCGCCGCACAGGCATTGGGCGATGCGGTGCTGGCTGCCCTCGCGACCGAGGATCGGGCGGCACGGGCGGCGGCATTGGATGCAATCACGGCACCGGGCGCGCAGGCGGCGTCTGTGATTGCCCTCTTGGCGGCCGCAGAGGAAGCGGCGGATAACCCTGAGGCGGCGGCGCAGCGGTTGCTGGCGCTGGCGGATCGGTCGGATGTGCAGGCGGTCTATCGCAACCTTGCCACGCTCAAGGCGGTGATGCTGCCCGGCTCTGGGCTGGATGCCGAGGCGCGCCGTGGTCGGTTGAACGGCTTGGCGCTGAGTGGCGGTGTGCTGCGGCTCTTGGCCGAGGAACAACTGGCGCTGATCGACCTTGAAACAGGCAACCGCGAGGCGGCTCTTGAGCGCCTTGTGGCAATTGCCAGCGATGCCGAGGCCACGATGGGCTTGCGCAGGCGGGTGACACAAGTGATTGTGGCCTTGGGCGAAGAATTGCCCGACCTTCCGGAGCCTGTGACAGGGGCCGTGTCGGTGGGCGAATGACGAAGGCCGCGCCAGGCCAAAGGCCCAAGCGGGTCAACAGGGCGGTAAAAGGCGAAGAGTGAGGGCAAGAGCAGTGAAACCGAACGGATTGATTCTGGGGCTGGTTGCAGTCCTCGCGCTGACGGCCTGTACAAAGAAGACACAGATTTTGAGCGGCGAACGCCAGGGGATTCGCGAAGTTCTCCAGAGCGAGGCGGCGCGCGCGCAGGCCAACGTGACCCCGGAAAACCGGGTGCTTCCGATTTCGTTGCCCGCGGCAACCGTCAATGCAGACTGGCGCCAGCGGATCGGATCGCCTGCGACGCGCAGTGCGCATCCCGCGCTGTCGCGCGCGCCGCAACTGGCGTGGTCGGTGAATATCGGGCAGGGCGACGGGCGGCGGGTGCGGATCACCGCCGATCCGGTGGTCGCCGAAGGGCGCATCTTTACGCTTGATGCCGAGGCCAAGGTGGCGGCGGTCTCGACCACGGGGCAACTGCTCTGGACGCGGGATTTGACCCCGGCCAATGACAACTCGGACAATGCCAGCGGCGGTGGTCTGGCCTATGGCGATGGCAAGCTCTTTGTGTCCTCGGCCTTTGGCAAGCTCACGGCAATTGACCCGACCAGCGGCGGCGTGATCTGGGAGCAGGAATTGGGCGCGCCCGGCAGCGGCACACCGGCGGTGCTTGACGGGTTGGTCTATGTGGTGGCGGGCGACGATGTGGCCTGGGCGATCGAGACCGACACCGGGCGCATTGCCTGGCAGTTGAGCGGTACGCCTGACATTCACAACGTGCTGGGCGGACCGGCCCCGGCGGTCACGGATAAGTACGTTGTCTTTGCCTTTGGTGCGGGGGAATTGCAGGGTGCGTTCCGTCGGGGCGGTCTGCGCCTCTGGGACGCGCAGGTCGCGGGCGAGCGTCTGGGTGTGGCGAGCGCGCGGGTGGATGACATCACTGGCGACCCGGTGGTCGTGGGGGACCGACTCTACACCGGCAGTCACTCGGGGCGCACGGTGGCGCTGAGCCTTGGCAGCGGCAAGCGTCTGTGGACCGCAGAAGAAGGCCCGCTGAACCCGGTCTGGCCTGCGGGCGACTCGGTGTTCATGGTCACTGATCGCAACGAATTGGTGCGCCTCTCGACCGAGGATGGCACGCGAATCTGGGGGCACGAATTGCCGCTCTTTGCGGATCGCAAGCCCAAGCGGCAGGCCGAGATCGTGGGCCATTTCGGCCCCATTCTGGCCGGTGGTCAGTTGATCCTGGCCTCGGGCGACGGGCAATTGCGGTTCTTTGATCCGGCCTCGGGGCAGATGACGGGCGCGCGCGATTTGCCGGGCGGGGCCACGTCCAACCCGGTGGTTGCGGGCAACACGCTCTATGTCGTGTCGAAAAAGGGTCAATTGCTGGCTTTCCGTTGATCCTGTGTTCCTGTATCAGGGCGACTTGATCCGTATCGGAGCCTAAGTCATGACCTTTTCTCTCGCCATCGTGGGCCGTCCCAATGTTGGCAAATCGACGCTGTTCAACCGTCTGGTGGGCAAGCGGCTGGCCTTGGTCGACAACCAGCCCGGTGTGACGCGTGACCTGCGTGAAGGTGCGGCGCGGTTGGGTGACCTGCGGTTCACGGTGATTGATACGGCCGGTCTGGAGGACGCCACCGACGAGAGCCTGCAGGGCCGTATGCGCAAATTGACAGAGCGCGCGGTTGATATGGCCGATGTTTGCCTGTTCCTGATTGATGCGCGGACGGGCGTGACGCCCATGGATGAGAGCCTTGCTGAGATTCTGCGCAAACGCTCGGCGCATGTGATCCTTGCGGCCAACAAGGCCGAAGGTTCGGCGGCGGATGCGGGGGTGATCGAGGCCTGGGGTCTGGGTCTGGGCGAGCCCATTCGCATGTCGGCGGAGCATGGCGAGGGTTTGAACGACCTTTATGCACAACTGATGCCGCTGTCCGATGCCTTTGAGGCGCGCGCCGAGGCGGAGGCACCGGAGGTGGATGTCATGCTCGACGAGGATATCGAGGATGACGAGGATGTCAGCTATCGCAGGCCCACCGAGGCGCGCCCGATGCAGGTGGCGGTCGTGGGGCGGCCCAATGCCGGGAAATCGACGCTGATCAACAAGATCCTAGGTGAAGAGCGGCTCTTGACCGGGCCTGAGGCCGGGATCACGCGCGATGCCATTTCCCTGCGCATCGACTGGGACGGGATGCCGGTGCGCATTTTCGACACGGCGGGGATGCGCAAGAAGGCCAAGGTTCAGGACAAGCTGGAAAAGCTGTCGGTGTCAGACGGGCTGCGCGCGGTGAAATTCGCCGAGGTGGTCGTGGTTCTGCTTGATGCCGCGATTCCCTTTGAGCAGCAGGATCTGCGGATCGCCGATCTGGCCGAGCGCGAGGGGCGCGCGGTGGTGGTGGCGATCAACAAATGGGACATGGAGCCCGACAAGAGCGACAAGATCCGCGAATTGCGCGAGGCCTTCGAGCGGCTATTGCCGCAGTTGCGCGGCGCGCCTCTGGTCACGGTATCGGCCAAGACGGGCAAGGGGCTGGACCGCCTGCGCGATGCGGTGGCACGCGCGCATGAGGTGTGGAACCGGCGCGTAACCACAGCGCAATTGAACCGCTGGCTGATCGGCATGCTGGAGCAGCATCCGCCGCCCGCGCCGGGCGGTCGCCGGGTCAAGCTGCGCTACATGACGCAGGCCAAGACGCGGCCGCCGGGATTCGTGGTCATGTGCAGCCATCCCGACAAACTGCCCGAGAGCTATTCGCGCTATCTGGTGAACGGGCTGCGCGCCGATTTCGACATGCCGGGCACGCCCATCCGCCTGTATTTCCGCAGTCAGGCGGATCGCAACCCCTACAAGAGCAAGAAAAAGGCGGGACCGTCGAGCCTGCGCAAGCATCTTACAGGCCGCGCCAGCGACTAAGCCGGGCAGGGCCGTGCAAATTCCTGCGCGGTCCCTCTTGCATTCCAGCGGGCCGAGGTCACATCTGCGTCACATCAAGACTGTTATCCCTCTGTGGCAAGGAGGCTGACGTGACCGAAACCCCCGATCAGGCCGCGCTGCGCGCGTTCCTCAAGCCCTATACCGCCAAAAGCGATTTGCGCGGGGCGCTGTCGTTTACGTGCACGGTGGCGGTTTATGGCGTGGCGTTGGTGTTGGGCGTTTGGTTGGTCGAGGCGGGTCAGTGGATCGCTGCGGGGCTGATGGTGGTCGTGCTCGCCTTTGCCTCGGTCCGGCTCTATGTCTTGCAGCATGACTGCGGGCATCTTGCGCTCTTTGCGCGAAAGGGGCTGAACGATGGGGCGGGATATATCCTGTCGGTGTTTTCGCTGACGCCCTACCGGGTCATGCAATACAATCACAACCAGCATCACGCCTATCTGGGCAATCTCGATCACCGCGAGACGACCGAGGTTTATACGATGACACTGGCGGAATGGCGGGCGGCGCCTTGGCCCCGGCGGTTGTGGTATCGGCTCTATCGCAATCCGATGGTGATGCTGTCGCTGGGGGGGATTTACGCCTATTTCATCAGCTATCGCTGGCCGCGCAATACGCGGGTGGTGGGCGTGTGGGGGGTGATTGCCCACAACCTGATGCTGGCGGGTTATCTGGCGGTGATCTGGGCCACGTTGGGGGTGACGGGCCTAGCGGTCTGGGCGCTGAGCGCGGTGCTGGCAGGGGTGATCGGGGTGTTTCTGGTCTATCTCCAGCACAATTTCGAAGAGACATATTGGGACCGCAAGCCGTCGCTCGATTTCCGCCGGGCCACGCTCATGGGGTCAAGTTCGCTCGATCTGGGATGGCTCTGGGATCTGGGGACGGGCAATATCGCCTATCACGATCTGCATCACTATAACCCCGGTATTCCGTCCTATAACCTGCGGCGCTGTCAGAGGGCGTTGCCGGAGGAGTTGCGCGCGCATGACGTGATCCGCTGGCCCGAGGCAATCCGCAGTTTCCGGTTGAAGCTCTGGGATGAGGGCGCGGGGCGGTTGGTGCCGTTTCCGAAGGCAGACGCGGTGGGGATTGTGGCGGCGGAGTAGGGGGTAGGGTATTCGGCTTTCAAGGCATACCGTTGAGGCAAAAGTGAGATCGGACATTCGTGCTGTGTGCGGGGTGGGGATTGAAAGTGGCCAGAGGCAAGAGTGGCGTGTGGCTCAGCGGGAAAGCAACGCTGAGAAGAGATCGTTCTCTGAAGGTATCGCTTTTCGATGCAGAATCGCTCGAATAGCTCTTACCAAAAGCCCCCATGCTCGCGTCCATTGCTTGTCATCTGCGTGGTATATGGTTCCATGGGTTATACTGCTGCGGTCAGAGTAGCTTTTCTTGGCCTTTTCATAAGTTTCAGCTCGCGGCTCGACAGGTCCGCATAACTCAGCTAGCGAAAGTGACATCCTAAATCTTAGCTCTGATCCACCTCCAAACACAGACTCAAGCGCCTGCCAGATGTGAAGAATCGATGACGATCGGTCAGGCATTAAGGGAGCCTTCGCCAAAGCAGCACGTAGTATAGACGCTTTGCGAAAATGAGTTTCGATTTCTTGCCAAGCGATAACAGCCTCAGCCGCTTTGATAAAAGCATTTGCATCTATCGTATTGGAATAACTCTCACTATCCCCACGTAGGACGGAAAAAGTAAGCTCAACAGGCCACCCTTCTACCCTAGACTCTTTGGCAGTAATGCCATTGCGCATTTCTTCCGGTAGCTTTTCACGCAGGGTGCTGGAACTTCGATAGTTAATCCCCGCATACTCATTTAGAGAGTGGCTTGTAGCAAAGGGTGTGATCGTGGGTTTAATACCTTCAATGTAAAGCATCACTTTCAGGATATCCAACAGCCTCTTTGCTTCCGAAAGATCTGTAGTATCCACCGAAATCTCAAGATTAACGTTCGGCATAAAAATCTGCATCAGTTCTGCGGTCATTCGCATCGGGTGCTTTTCTGCTGCGAGCGAATACAGATCAAAAACAGATACGTCCCAACGACGAGGATGCATGCTGAACGTTTCGGTTTGAACTTCTTCCGAAGAAAAAGGAGACCAAAACAGTTGGGGAAAATAAAACCGCGCCATACGATAACGTTACAGGATAAATACGGCATTTGAGAAGGATATTCGTTGTAGCGAACTCAAGCTCCGTCCCGCCCTCCCAACCCATACCGGCTCGGTCTCTAAGGTAGCGTTCTTGAATGGTCGTTATTGTCCTGTGCAAGAATGCCTGACTGTTCGACGGTTGCCCCCGCGAGGTGTCAAAGGCGAGAGGAAATCCCTGTGTAGGGCGTGTTGCGCGCCATCGGAACCACATCCGTCCCGGGCTTGCCCCGGCACCTCGCCGAAGCGGGAGGGTGGAGGCCCCGGGTCAGGCCCGGGGCGGTGCGAACCCGATGGGGCGCAACGTGCTTTACGCCAGACTGCCGTCTGCCTTGAGCATCGTCTTGCCGCGCAGGTAGGGGTGGAGGGCGTCGGGGAGGCGGACGGAGCCATCGGCCTGCTGGCCGTTTTCCAGCACCGCGATCAGGCAGCGGCCGACGGCGAGGCCGGAGCCGTTGAGCGTGTGCAGGAATTCGGGCTTGCCGCCGCCCTGCGGTTTGAAGCGGGCGTTCATGCGGCGGGCCTGAAAATCACCGCAGACCGAGACGGAAGAGATTTCGCGGTAGGCGTTCTGCCCCGGCAGCCAGACCTCGATGTCATGGGTGCGGCGCGCGCCAAAGCCCATGTCGCCGGTGCAAAGCACGATGGTGCGATAGGGCAAGCCAAGGCGTTCAAGGATGCCTTCGGCGCAGCCGGTCATGCGGTCCAACTCGGCGCGGCTATCCTCGGGGTGGGTGATCGAGACCATTTCGACCTTTTCGAACTGGTGCTGGCGCAGCATGCCGGCGGTGTCACGCCCGGCGCTACCGGCCTCGGAGCGGAAGCATTGGGTATGGGCCACGTAGCGGCGCGGCAGGGTGGCGGCATCGACTGTCTCGCCATTCACGATATTGGTCAGCGTCACCTCGGCGGTGGGCACCAGCCACCAGCCATTGGTGGTTTCATAGCTGTCTTCGCCGAATTTCGGCAATTGCCCGGTGCCCAGCATCATCTCGGGGCGCACCAGCACGGGCGTCCATGTCTCGGTCAGGCCGTTTTCCTCGATATGGGTGTCGAGCATGAACTGGGCCAAGGCGCGGTGCAGGCGGGCAATGCTGCCCGATAAGACGACAAAGCGCGCGCCGGAGAGTTTGGCCGCGGTTTCGAAATCCATCCCCGGAAGAACGCCGGTGATGTCGTAATGCTCTTTGGGCTGGAAATCGAAATGCGCGGGCGTGCCCCAGCGGCGCAGCTCGACATTGCCGCTCTCGTCCGCGCCATCGGGCACGTCGTCGAAGGGCAGGTTGGGCAGGGCCATCAGAAGGTCGGTGAGTTGCGCATCAAGCGCCTTGGCCTCGGCCTGCATCGCGGCCATTTCATCCTTTTTGGCAGAGACCAGCGCGCGCAGGCGTTCGAATTCGGCCTCGTCGCCGCGGCCCTTGGCGGCGCCGGCCTCTTTGCTGGCGCGGTTCTGGTCGGCCTGAGCGGTTTCGGCCGCGTGGATGCGGGCGCGCCGCGCCTCGTCGAGGGCGAGGATCTGGGGCGAGACCGGGGCCAGGCCGCGCCGCGCAAGGGCGGCGTCAAAGGCATCGGGGGTCTCGCGGATGGCGCGGATATCGTGCATGGCGCTGGTCCTCAAACCTAACTGTGAATCGCTTGGGCGGCGTTATGCACCAGAAACCGGGGCTGCGCCATGCTTTCGCGCCTTGCAAATGCCCCGCCTCGCGCCTAGGTTCCCCGGCAATTCGTGAACCCCTGTTCACGCCCCAAATAGAGGACACCCCATGGAAGCCTTTGGCCAGTTCATCCCGCTCATTCTGATCTTTGCGATCATGTATTTCCTGCTGATCCGTCCGCAACAGAAGAAGCTCAAGGAGCATAAGGCCATGATCGGCGCGCTGCGCCGGGGCGATCAGGTAGTGACGCAAGGCGGCCTCATCGGCAAGGTGTCCAAGGTCAAGGATGACAGCGAGATCGAGGTGGAACTCGCGGAAGGTATCAAGGTACGTGTGGTGCGCGCCACCATCGCACAGGTTCTGTCCAAGACCGAGCCCGCCGAGGGCTAAGCCCCCGGCCCCCTGCGAAAAAGCTCTGAAAGGGCGGGAAAATGCTGCAAATCGACCTGTGGAAACGCCTCTGTATCTGGGGGTTGGTGGCCCTTGGTCTGATGCTGGCCCTGCCGAACGGGTTTTATGACAGGGTAGAGCGGCATAACGATGCCGTGGCCGCTGTTGAGGCGGGACAGGACCCGGCCACGGTGGCTGAGGATCTGTCGCTCTGGCCTGATTGGATGCCGTCCAACCTTGTCAATCTGGGGCTCGACCTGCGTGGCGGTGCGCATCTCTTGGCCGAGGTCAAGGTCGAGGATGTGTATCAGGCGCGGGTTGAGGGCATGTGGCCCGAGGTGCGCGATCTCTTGCGCGAAGAGCGGGATCGCGTGGGGCCGATCCGGCTGCAACAGACCGAAGCGCCCGAGTTGCGGGTACGACTGGTCGAGCGGCCCGAGATGGCGTCCGAGGCGGCGGCATTGGTGCGGGGGCTGGCACGCCCCGTCACGGATCTATTGACCGGCGTCGGCGGTAACGACATCGACGTGACCACCGACGGCGCGGATGTCATCATTCGCCTCAGCGAGGCCGAACAGCGTGCCACCGACGACCGCACCGTGCGGCAATCGCTGGAAATCATCCGTCGCCGGATCGACGAGGTGGGCACGCGCGAGCCGACAATTCAGAGGCAAGGGGCGGACCGGATTCTGATTCAGGTGCCGGGGATCGGCAGTGCCGCCGAGTTGAAGGCGCTGATCGGGACCACGGCGCAACTGACCTTTCAGCCGGTCGTAAGCCGCGCGTCCAGTGCCGATGCACCGGCGGGGGCGGGTAACGAGGTATTGCCCGCGCTCGATGAGAGTGGGGTTTACTACATCCTCGAGCGTGCGCCAGTCGTGACCGGCGAGGAACTGGTCGATGCGCAGCCCGATTTCGACCAGAATGGCCGACCGGCGGTATCCTTCCGCTTCAATCCCACGGGCGCGCGCAAATTCGGCGATTACACGGCTGAAAACATCGGCAATCCCTTTGCCATCGTTCTCGATGGCGAGGTCATCAGTGCGCCAGTGATCCAGAGCCACATTCCCGGCGGATCGGGGATCATTACCGGCAATTTCAATGTCGAGGACAGCACGCAGCTTGCGGTGCTCCTGCGCGCAGGCGCGCTGCCTGCGGGGCTTGATTTCCTCGAAGAGCGCACGGTGGGCCCAGAACTGGGTGCCGATAGTATCGAGGCGGGCAAGCTGGCCTGTCTTGTCGCCTTTGCACTGGTGCTGGTCTACATGGTCCTGAGCTATGGCATCTTTGGCATTTTTGCAAATCTTGCCCTGATCGTGAACGTCGGTCTGATCTTTGGCCTGTTGAGTCTCATCGGCTCTACGTTGACCCTGCCGGGCATTGCCGGGATCGTGTTGACCATCGGGATGGCGGTGGATGCCAATGTGCTGGTGTTCGAGCGCATTCGTGAAGAGATGAAATCGGCCAAGGGGGCGGCGCGTGCGATTGATCTGGGTTATGAAAAGGCGATGAGCGCCATTGTGGACGCCAATATCACCACCTTCATGACCGCGCTCATCCTCTATGTCATGGGGTCTGGCCCGGTGCGCGGCTTTGCCATCACGCTGGGGCTGGGGATTGTGACCTCGGTCTTTACCGCGCTCTTTGTGACGCGGCTGATCACGGTCATGTGGTTCGAGCGCAAGCGACCCAAGACGGTCTTGACCGGGCGCAGTTTCCGGATCGTGCCGGAAACCACCTCTTGGGATTTTTTTGGTCGGTGGAAGCTGTGGTTGGGCATTTCCGGGGTCATGATCCTTGTGGCGCTGGGCTCTTTTGCGGTGCAGGGGCTAAATTTCGGCATTGATTTCAAGGGGGGAACCACGATCCGCACGCTCAGTGCCGAACCAGTTGATATTGGCACCTATCGCGGCGCGATCAACGATCTGGGGCTGGGCGATGTAAGTATCACCGAGGTATTCGACCCGACCTTTGGCCCCGAAGAGAATGTGGCGATGCTGCGGATACAGGCGCAGGACGAAGCCGAGAGCGTGACACCCGAGGTCATTACCGCGGTCGAGGCGGCGTTGCAGCAGGTGGTCCCGGATATTCAGTTCACCTCGGTCGAGAGCGTGGGGCCGAAGGTGTCGGGCGAGCTGATCCAAACGGCGGTGCTTGCCGTTGTCCTCGCGATCGGGGCGGTGTTGATCTACATCTGGATGCGCTTCGAGTGGCAATTCGCGGTGGGGGCGGTCATTGCGCTTGTGCATGACGTCGCGCTGACGGTGGGGGTCTTCTCGGAATTGCAGATCCAGTTCGATCTGGCGATCATCGCGGCCCTTTTGACGCTTGTCGGCTATTCACTGAACGATACGGTGGTGGTGTTCGACCGGGTGCGGGAGAACCTGCGCAAGTACAAGCAGAAGCCGTTGCGCGAGGTGCTCAACCTCTCGATCAACGAAACGCTGAGCCGAACCATGGTGACGTCGCTGACCACGCTGCTGGCCCTGCTGGCGCTCTATGTCCTTGGTGGTGACGTGATCCGGGGGTTTGTTTTCGCGATGATCTGGGGTGTGATCGTGGGCACCTATTCGTCAATCTTCGTGGCCAGCACGATCCTGATGTGGCTGGGTGTGAAGCGCGACTGGTCCAAGCCGGATGCCAACGCGGGCACGCAATTTGCCAATATAGATGCCTGAGACGCTGAGCGCGGTCTGGGCCACGCCGGGGCTACCATGGCTCTTGCTGGCGATTGCGTTGGCGGGGATCGTGCGCGGATTTACCGGGTTTGGCACGGCGCTGATCTTTGTGCCGGTGGCGGGAATATTCCTGCCGCCGGAGATCATCGTGGGGGTGATCACGCTAACGGGCATTGCCAGCACCTCTGCGCTGTTGCCGCGGGCGTGGTCACAGGCGGATCGGCGCGAGGTGGGCATCCTGGCGCTTGCGGCGCTCGTGACCGTGCCGCTCGGTCTGTGGCTCATGGCGCGGCTCGATCCGGTGAGCATTCGTTGGGTGGTCGCCGCTGTTGGAACCGTGACTTTGGCGGCGCTCATCACCGGGTGGCGGTTCTCGGGGCAGGTGGGACGCCCCATGCTGGTGGCGATTGGCGCGTTGGCTGGGGTGATCGGCGGGCTGACAGGATTGACAGGCCCGGTGGTGATCCTGTTCTACCTCGCCGGGCAAGCGGTGGCGCAATCGGTGCGGGCCAATACGATCCTCTTTCTGGCGGCGCTCGATGTGGTGATTGTGGTGAACCTGCTCTTGCGCGGGACGATCAATGGCCAGATTTTCCTTTTGGCGCTGATACTTGCGGTGCCTTACTTCATCACCTCGCTGTTCGGGCAATCGCTCTTTGACCCGCGTCACGAGCGGCTCTATCGTTGGGCGGCCTATGCTGTGATCGGTCTGGCCGTGGTGAGCGGTTTGCCGATCTGGGGGACGGAAGGATAAGCGATGCGGATGACGGAAATCAGCTTTGACGGGGCGACGCCGATTGACGGCTATGGTCCGGGGTTCTTTCGGGTGGCCGGGCAGGTGATGGAAGGGGCTATTCTGGTCACGCCCAAGGGCGCGCGCACATGGGGTGGCTATGACGATGCGGCATCGCTGCTGGCCCTCGCGCTGGAGGTCGATGTGATCTTTATCGGGACTGGAGCGGAAATAGCGCATATTCCCAAAAGGTTGCGCGATGATCTTGAAGCGGCAGGATTGGGCGTGGAGACGATGAATTCGCCCGCGGCCTGCCGAACGTATAATGTGCTTTTGTCCGAGGGGCGCCGGGTGGCGGTGGCGCTGCAACCGGTGTGACGATCCGCGCGCCGATGGTGCTTTTCCATGGTCTCGCATTGGGTTAAGCACAGCGCATGATGCTGCAAGTCTCTGATCTGACCATTGCGCGCGGCGGGATACCCGTGCTGGAAGGGGTGCGTTTCACGCTGACCCCGAGTCAGGCGCTTGTGGTGCGCGGGCCAAACGGGATTGGCAAGACCACGCTCTTGCGGACAATTGCGGGCTTGCAACCGCCGATTTCAGGCCTGATCGACGTGCCGCCTGAAAGTCTTGTTTATGCCGGGCATGCGGACGGGATAAAGGCGACGCTGACGGTTGCGGAGAACCTGAGTTTCTGGGCGCAAGTTTTTGGCAAAAAAGACTATTCCCAAGCAATTGAGGCGTTCAAGCTTGGCTCTCTCTCGACCCGTCCGGCGGGCGCGCTCTCGGCGGGGCAAAAGCGACGGCTGGGATTGGCGCGGCTTTTGGTGACGGGGCGGGCGATCTGGGTGCTGGATGAGCCGACCGTGTCGCTAGACACCGAGGCCGTGGCGATGTTCGCCCATGCCGTGCGTGCGCATCTGGCGACGGGAGGTATGGCGCTGATGGCGACGCATATCGACCTTGGGCTTAATGAGGCGCAGATGCTCGATGTTGGGGCGTTTAAGGCTAAGCCATTGTCGAATAGCGATTTTGATGGGGCGTTCCTGTGATTGCGTTGCTCCTCCGGGATATTCGTCTTGCGATGCGCGCGGGCGGCGGCTTTGGTCTCGGGCTGTCGTTTTTCCTGATTGTCGTGGTGCTGGTGCCCTTTGGCGTCGGGCCGCAAAGCGCGCTCTTGACGGTGATTGCGCCCGGTATCCTGTGGTTGGGGGCGCTACTCGCGTGTTTGCTGTCGCTCGACCGTATACTGGCCCTCGATTGGGAAGATGGGAGCCTTGACCTATTGGCCACCTCGCCCGTTCCGATGGAGGGGATCGTCAGCGTCAAGGCGTTGGCGCATTGGCTGACCACAGGCCTGCCATTGGTGGCGGCGGCTCCGGTGTTGGGTCTTTTACTCAACCTCTCAGAAGCGGGCTATAAGTGGTTGATTATATCCCTTTTTCTTGGAACGCCTGCGCTGAGTGTGATTGGCACGTTCGGTGCGGCGCTGACGGTCGGGCTCAAGCGTGGCGGTCTGCTCCTCAGCCTGCTTGTGCTGCCGCTCTATGTGCCTACATTGATTTTTGGGGCCGAGGTGGCGCGGCGCGGCGCGGAGGGGTTGGACGTAACCACCCCGCTCTTGATGCTGGCGGGGATCACCTGCGGCACCATCGCGCTTTTGCCTTTTGCCTCGGCTGCGGTATTGAGAGTGAACCTGCGCTGATGACACGGGAAATACGATGAACCTGAACGCATTCTGGGAATACGCCAATCCCAAGAAATTCATCCAGACCGCCGACTGGCTCTTGCCGTGGTTCGCGGGGCTGGCGGCGGTGACCTTGGTGAGCGGTCTTATCTGGGGGTTCTTCTTTACGCCTGCGGATTACCGTCAAGGGTCGACGGTAAAGATCATTTATTTACATGTGCCTAGCGCGCTAATGGCGATCAATGCCTGGCTCATGATGTTGATCACGTCGCTCATTTGGATTGTGCGCCGGCATCATGTGAGCGCGCTGGCGGCGCGGGCGGCGGCGCCGGTTGGCATAGTGATGACGGTCATCGCACTTGTTACAGGGGCGATCTGGGGGCAACCGATGTGGGGCACCTGGTGGGCGTGGGACCCACGCCTGACCAGCTTTCTCATCCTTTTTCTTTTTTATCTCGGGTACATAGCCCTGTGGGAAGCAATCGAGAATGACGACACGGCTGCGGATCTGACCAGTATTCTTTGCCTTGTCGGATCGGTTTTTGCCCTGCTCAGCCGTTATGCGGTCAATTTCTGGAACCAGGGGTTGCATCAGGGGGCGTCGCTCAGCCTCGACAAGGAGGAGAATGTGGCGGATGTGTTCTGGTATCCGCTGCTGGTTTGCATGGCGGGATTTGTATTTCTTTTCATAGCCTTGGTGTTGATGCGGACGCGAACGGAAATTCGCGCGCGGCGGATGCGGGCGCTCTTGGCGCGCGAAAGGATGGGGGCATGATGCCGGATTTGGGGAAATACGCAGAGGCGGTCTTGTCGTCTTATGCAGTGTCGATCCTGATGATCGTGGTGCTGGTGCTGCTGAGCGTGCGCCGGTCCAATCGCGTGAAGAAAGAGCTGCAAGATGTTGAAAGCAAGGTGAAATCCAATGGCTAAACTTTCCCCCATGATGGTGTTGCCGCTGGTGATCTTTGCCGGATTTGCCGGGCTCGCCTTTGTCGGGTTGCAGCGGGACAACCCCAACGAGCTGCCCTCGGCGCTGGCCGGTAAGGCGGCACCGGCGGTGGTCGTGACACCGCTTGGCGATGGAAAAACATTTTCTGACAGTGACTTGCGCGACGGAACGGTCAAGCTGGTGAACTATTGGGCAAGTTGGTGTGCGCCCTGTCGGGTAGAGCATCCCAACCTTGAGAAACTGGCCAGGGACGGGATCACGATTTACGGTGTGAACTACAAGGACAAGGCCGATAACGCGTTGAATTTCCTGAAGGAACTTGGGAATCCCTATGCCGCCCTGGGGGCGGACGAATCCGGGCGGATGGCGCTGGATTGGGGCGTCTATGGCGTGCCCGAGACCTATGTCATTGATGGCAAAGGCAATATCGTGCTGCGCTTTGCCGGGCCGATCACCGAGCGGGTTATGCAGACCACGATCCTGCCTGCGATTGAGGCGGCGCGTTAGGGCGTAGTGGCCCAAGTGCGCGACCTTACGGTTTGTAAGGTTTGTAAGCAGATTTTGTAAGCTCCGGTGGTGCCCGTCATTGCGGTGCCGCACACTCTTGCGCGCTGGTCATTGCGGGCAGCGGGCAGGCGGTTTGCTTGGGATTGTCGCCATAGGCCCCATAGACAGCAAGCAGGCTGATCAGCCCGGCCTGGGCGAGGATGAGTGCGGTGGTGCGCATGATTTACCCTTTCTCAATCTCCTGCCCTCAAGATTGGGGTGCGGGCATCACGGAAAAAGGGGAATCACCTCACGATGGCATCAGGAGCGCGGGACCGGCGGGGAATGGCCGGAAATTGGGCGTCGCAGGCGGAACTCTGCGCAGGACATGAAAAAGGCGGCCCGGATGAGGGGCCGCCCTGGTGATGAGACCGCGGGGTTTATCAGGCCGCGGATTTGGCGAGGTTGCGCAGCACGTAATGCAGCACGCCGCCATGCTCGATATATTCGATCTCGATCGCGGTATCGATCCGGCATTTGAGCGTGATCGTTTTGGCCGTGCCATCGGCATAGGTGATGGTGCAGGGCGCCTCGGCCAGCGGTTTGATCGTATCGAGGCCCGAAATGGCCACGGTTTCCTCGCCGGTCAGGCCCAGCGTCTTGCGCGAGTCGCCGCCGGTGAATTCGAACGGGATGACGCCCATGCCCACGAGGTTGGAGCGGTGGATACGCTCGAAACTCTCGGCGATCACGGCCTTGACCCCAAGAAGCGCCGTGCCCTTGGCCGCCCAGTCGCGGCTCGAGCCCGCGCCATATTGTTCGCCACCAAAGATCACCAGCGGCGTGCCCGCCTCCTGATAGGCCATGGAGGCGTCAAAGATCGAGGTCTGCGCGCCGTCCGGGCCCTTGGTATAGCCGCCCTCGACCCCATCCAGCATCTCGTTGCGGATGCGGATATTGGCGAAGGTGCCGCGCATCATCACCTCGTGATTGCCGCGCCGCGAGCCGTAGGAGTTGAACTCGCGCACGGGCACCTGACGCTCTGTCAGGTATTTGCCGGCGGGGGTGGTTTCCTTGAAGGAGCCTGCGGGCGAGATGTGGTCGGTCGTGACCATATCGCCCAAGAGCGCCAGCACGCGCGCGCCGGAAATGTTGGAGATGGTGCCCGGCTCTTTGGCCATGCCTTTGAAATAGGGCGGGTTTTGCACATAGGTCGATTGCGCGGGCCAATCATAGGTTTCGCCTTCGGAGGTCTCGACCGCCTGCCACATCTCGTCGCCCTTGAAGACATCGGCATATTTCGACTGGAACGCCTCGCGCGTCACCGTGCGCTCGACCAGTTCGGCGATCTCTTTTTGGCTGGGCCAGATGTCCTTGAGATAGACGGGGTTGCCGTCCTTGTCGGTGCCCAAGGGTTCGGTGGTGAGGTCGATGTTCATGTCGCCCGCGATGGCATAGGCCACGACGAGCGGCGGGGAGGCGAGGTAGTTGGCGCGCACGTCGGGGGAAATGCGCCCCTCGAAATTGCGGTTGCCCGAGAGCACGGAGGTGGCCATGAGATCGCCTTCGGCGATGGCCTCGGAGATTTCCTTTTGCAGCGGGCCGGAGTTGCCGATGCAGGTGGTGCAGCCATAACCCACGAGGTTGAAGCCGATGGCATCGAGATCCTCTTGCAGACCGGCGGCCTCGAGATAGGCCGAGACGACTTGCGAGCCGGGGGCAAGCGAGGTCTTGACCCAAGGCTTGCGGTTGAGGCCAAGCGCGCGCGCCTTGCGGGCGACGAGGCCCGCGCCGATCATCACATAGGGGTTGGAGGTGTTGGTGCAGGAGGTGATCGAGGCGATCACAACCGAGCCGTCACGGATGGTATAGTCTTCGCCCTTGACCTTGACCGATTTGCGCGGGTCGGCGGCGACGGCCGTGGCCGGGCCTTCGGCGGCCATGTCGGCGGCGGCGGGGCTGGCATCCTTGCCGCGATATTGCGACACGACGTCAAGGAAGGCCGCGGCGGATTTGTCGAGGGTGACGTAATCCTGCGGGCGTTTCGGCCCCGAGATGGCGGGCACGATGCTGCCCATGTCGAGATGCAGCGTGTCGGTGTAGACGGGGGCGTAATCCGCGCCGCGCCAGAAGCCGTTTTCCTTGGCATAGGCCTCGACCAGCGCGACGCGCGCCTCGTCGCGCCCGGTGTTGCGCAGGTAGCGCAGGGTTTCATCGTCGATCGGGAAGAAGCCGCAGGTGGCGCCGTATTCCGGGGCCATGTTGGCGATGGTGGCGCGATCCGCCAGCGGCAGGTGATCGAGCCCCGCGCCGTAGAATTCGACGAATTTGCCGACCACGCCCTTTTTGCGCAGCAGTTCCACGACCTTGAGCACGAGGTCGGTGCCAGTCGTGCCCTCGACCATGCGGCCGGTCAGTTCAAAACCGACGACCTCTGGGATGAGCATGGAAATCGGTTGACCCAGCATCGCGGCCTCGGCCTCGATCCCGCCCACGCCCCAGCCAAGGACGGCCATGCCGTTGACCATGGTGGTGTGGCTGTCGGTACCGACAAGCGTATCGGGATAGGCGACGGTCTGGCCGTGCTGGTCGGTGTCGGTCCAGACGGTCTGGGCCAGGTATTCGAGATTGACCTGGTGACAGATGCCGGTGCCCGGCGGCACCACGCGGAAATTGTTGAACGCCCCCTGGCCCCATTTCAGGAACTGGTAGCGCTCCATGTTGCGTTCGTATTCGCGGTCGACGTTCATCTGGAACGCGCGCGGATTGCCGAATTCGTCGATCATCACCGAGTGGTCGATGACGAGGTCCACGGGATTGAGCGGGTTGATCTGCTGGGCATCCCCGCCGAGGGCCACGATGCCATCGCGCATGGCGGCAAGGTCCACCACCGCCGGAACGCCGGTGAAATCCTGCATCAGCACGCGCGCCGGGCGATACGCCAGTTCGCGATTGGCGCTGCCGCCATTCGCCGCCCATTCGGAGAAGGCGCGGATGTCATCGAGCGAAACGGTCTTGCCATCCTCAAACCGCAGCATGTTTTCCAGCACCACCTTGAGCGCGGCGGGCAGGCGCGAGAAATCGCCAAGCCCGGCCTCTTCGGCGGCCGTGATCGAATAATAGGCGACGGTCTGGTCACCGATGGTGAGGGTCTTGCGGGTCTTGGCGCTGTCTTGTCCGACGCTGATGGGCATGGGCCGTCCTTTCATGGTCGAGGCTGGATCACTTGATCCTGCTTCTGACCGATTTGAAACGCTCGATCAAGAGGGGTGCGAGAATATTTGTATACTATTGCACACAATTGATCGATATTTCAGTAAATCACCTGTGACTCTCGAAACGTTGATTGGTTTTTGCGTGCCACGCGGCCTAAATACGAAGAGGCGCGGATATGATATGATCCGACTGTGACCAAGCACACCGAACGGGAAGACGAACGATATGCGACAACTGGCGGCGAGCGTAATCGTGGGGCTTTTGTCCCTTTGGGCGGTGCAGGCGGGCGCGCAAGAGCGGCCTGTGGTGGTAGAGCTGTTTACGTCGCAGGGCTGTTCCTCTTGTCCGCCCGCAGATGCCTATTTTCAGGACCTCGCCGCGCGGAAGGATGTGGTCGCACTCTCGCTGCATGTGGATTATTGGGACTACATCGGCTGGGAGGACAGTTTCGGCAGCCCCGACAACAGTGCCCGGCAGCGCGGATATGCCAAGGCGGCTGAGCGCAAGATGGTCTACACGCCGCAGATGATCATCAACGGGGCCGATCATGTCGTGGGCACGCGGTTCGAGGATGTCGAGGCGCTGATCGCCAAGCACCGGGAGCCGGGCCAAAACGGCATTGCTGTCGAGGTGACGCGGGACGAGGAGCGGGTGCAGATCGCGGCGCGGGCCGAGCCTGCGCGCAGCATGCCGCTTTCGGTTCAGTTGGTGCGCTATATTCCCGAGGAAACGGTCGCCATCGAACATGGCGAGAATGCGGGGAAAACCATCACCTATGCCAATATCGTAACGGAAATGACGCCGCTTACGGTCTGGGACAGCCGTGAACCGCTGGCGCTGGATTTTACGCTGGCGCGCGAAGACAAGGCGATTGTGCTGTTTCAGTATGTGGATTTCGGAACGATCGAGGCGGTCGCGCATCTGCGCTGAGGGCGCGCGCCGGGACTGCGCGGTGATACTGAGTATTTTGGGAACGATGAAGCCTGCGGGTTTTGCCGCAGGCGGGCGGGGTTATCCGCCCGTGTGGCTCATGTGGCGCGAGACGCGGCCATCGACGGTCTGGCGCGAATAGTCGAAATCGTGCCCCTTGGGTTTGCGGGTGATCGCCGCGCGAATGGCCTCTTCCAGCATGGCGTCGCTGGCGGGATTGTTGCGCAGGGGCGCGCGCAGATCGGCCATATCCTCTTGGCCGAGGCACATGTAAAGCTCGCCGGTGCAGGTGAGGCGCACGCGGTTGCAGCTTTCGCAGAAATTATGCGTGAGCGGCGTGATGAAGCCGATTTTCTGGCCGGTTTCCTCAAGGCGCACATAGCGGGCGGGGCCGCCGCTGCGCTCGGTCAATTCGGTGAGGGTAAAGCGTTCGCGCAAGCGCGCGCGCAGATCGGAGAGTTTCCAGTATTGGCCCAAGCGGTCCTCATTGCCGATGTCGCCCATTGGCATGACTTCGATAAAGGTGAGGTCCATGTCGCGCGACGCGCACCATTCGGTCAGGGTGAACAGTTCGTCCTCGTTGAAGCCCTTGAGCGCCACGGTGTTGATCTTGACGCGCAGCCCGGCATTTTGGGCGGCGTCGATGCCCTTGATCACTTGGGCCAAGCGGCCCCAACGGGTGATGTCGGCGAATTTCTGATCATCGAGCGTGTCGAGCGAGATATTCACCCGGCGCACGCCTGCGGCATAGAGATCGCCCGCGAAGCGTTCCATCTGGCTGCCGTTGGTGGTGAGGGTCAGTTCCTTGAGTGCGCCCGTCGCCAGATGGCGGGTCATCGCGTCGAAGAAGGTCATGATGCCCTTGCGCACCAGCGGTTCGCCGCCGGTGATGCGCAGTTTCTGCACCCCCATGCGCACGAATGTCGAGCAGAGCCTGTCCAGTTCCTCGAGCGTGAGCAATTCGCGCTTGGGCAGGAAGGTCATGTTCTCGGACATGCAATAGACGCAGCGGAAATCGCAGCGGTCTGTCACGGAGACACGCAGGTAAGAGATGGCGCGCTGGAACGGGTCTATCAGAGGTGCTGTCATGGCGTAAATCTAGGCGGGGGGGCGAGGCGGGGCAAGGGACAAGTTGGCCGTTGAAGGGGCAAGTTCGGGAGGGTAGGGTGGACAAATGAGACATTTGATCATGATCTTGAGCGTTCTGGCGGTTTCGGGCTGTGCGCAGGTGGAGCGGGTCTTTGGCCCGCGTGCGGAGCCGGTGCCCGAAGTGGTGGTGCCGATGACGCCCGAAACGCTGGATGCAACAACGCCCGCCGAGCGCAAGGCGGCGCGTGTTGAGGCGGCGACTGCACCTGCGGGCGCGCTGGGCACGACCGTGGCCTCGCTTGGATCGCCGGCTGAGCCGGGGCTCTGGCTCAAGACGCCGCTCGTTGATGCGCCGGGGCGTGGCCGGGTGGATTATGCGCCGACCGGGCAATCGGTGGCGGTGGACCTCATCCCGCTTGCGGCCGAGCGCGGCGCGGGAAGCCAATTGTCGCTGGCGGGGTTCCGGGCCTTGGGGGCGGCGCTGACGGCGCTGCCGGAGTTGCAGGTATACCGGCTGGCCGAGTAGGGCCTGTGCATTTTCCTTTGTAATTCGGGCGGGGTCGCTCTATCCGCTGGCATGAAGCGGCGAGGGAGCAGGCATGCGCACGGTGGTATTCGATCTGGATGGAACGCTTGCGGATACGAGCGGCGATTTGCTGGCGGCGGCCAATGCCTGTTTTCGCGATATGGGCGCGGGCGATCTCTTGACGCTGCAAACCGATACCGGCGTGGCCCTGCGCGGCGGGCGCGCGATGCTGCGGTTGGGGATGGAGCGGCTGGGCCGGGCCGGGGATGAGGCCACGATAGACCGCTATTACCCGGTGCTGCTGGAGGCCTATGCGCAGGCGATTGACGTGCACACGGTGCTCTATCCCGGTGCCATGGCGGCGGTGGAGTGTCTGAGCGCGGAGGGCTACCGCGTGGCGATCTGCACCAACAAGCCCGAGCGTCTGGCGCGTATCCTGCTGGAGCGGTTGGGGGTGCTCGGCGCGTTTCAGGCGCTGACCGGCGCCGATACGCTGGCGGTGCGCAAGCCCGACCCCGAGCATCTGCGCGAAACGGTGCGACGGGCGGGGGGCGATCCGGCCCGCGCGCTGATGGTGGGGGATACGGTGACGGATCACGATACCGCGCGGGCGGCGGGGGTGCCCTCGGTGCTGGTGGGGTTCGGCCCCGGCGGGGCAGCGGTGGCGGCGCTGAAGCCCGAGGCCGTGATCGCGCATTACGACGAATTGCCTGGCGTGGTGCGGCGTCTTATCGGCTGAGCCGCAGGGCGGTTTCGGGTTTTCTGAAGGAAGGTGGGGCCGGGCCGCAAAGCCATTGACGCAAGGCCGGGTGCGCCCCACAACAAGGGCATGACAGAGAGATTCACAGGCAATTTCACGCAACAGGAACCGATCCCCGAAGAGGGAATCGCGGCGGCGCTCGACGTGCTGCGGTCGGGCCGGTTGCATCGGTATAACCTTGTGGGCGAGGAGGCGGGCGAGGTGGCCGCCCTCGAACGCGAATTCGCGGACTATACTGGCGCGCGCTATGCCTTGGCCGTCACCTCGGGCGGTTATGCCATGGCCACGGCGCTGCGCGCGCTGGGGGTGGGGCCGGGGGACAGGGTGTTGACCAATGCCTTTACGCTTGCCCCTGTGCCCGGCTCGATTGCCAGTGTGGGGGCGGTGCCGGTCTTTGTGGGTGTCACCGAGGCGCTGACGATTGATCTGGAGGACCTGGCGGCCAAGGTGGACGAGGCCAAGGTGCTGATGCTGAGCCATATGCGCGGGCATCTGGCGGATATGGATGCGCTGATGGCGATTTGTGACGAGGCCGGTGTCACCGTGATCGAGGATTGCGCGCATACGATGGGGGCGGCGTGGCGCGGTATCCCTTCGGGGCGCTGGGGCAAGATCGGGTGTTATTCCACCCAGACCTACAAGCATATGAATTCCGGCGAGGGCGGGTTCCTGATCACCGACGATGACGAGGTGATGGCGCGGGCGGTGATCCTGTCGGGGTCCTACATGCTCTATGCGCGCCACGGCGTCGTGCCGCCTGCAGAGGTGTTCGAGCGGGTCAAATACGACACGCCCAACGTGTCGGGGCGGATGGACCATCTGCGCGCGGCGATTCTGAGGCCGCAATTGCGCGCGCTGGACGCGCAATGCGACAAGTGGAACGCGCGGTACCGCGTGGTCGAGGAGGGCCTGCGCGGCACGCCGGGGTTGATGGTGGTGGAGCGCGCAGAGGCGGAGCGCTATGTCGGCTCGTCCATCCAGTTCCTGTTGCTGGATTGGGACGGCGGGCGGATCGCCGAGGTCTTGAAGCGCTGCCTGTCGCGCGGCGTCGAGTTGAAATGGTTTGGCGGGGCGGAGCCTGTGGGCTTTACCAGCCGCTATGACAGCTGGCGCTATGCGCCGTCCGCGCCGATGCCCAAGAGCGACCGCATCCTGCGTGGCATAGTCGATATGCGCCTGCCGCTGACCTTTAGCCTGGAAGATTGCGCGCAGATCGCACGGATCATCCGGGCCGAAGTGGGGGCGGTGTATCAGGCGCAGGGCGCGTAAGGGGGCGTTTGGTCGAGAATGGGCCTTAGCCCGAAACGTTGAACCGCGCGGTCGCTAGGCCGCGGGACGGCCCAGCGATCCGCGCGGCGGGCTTCGCCCTTGATTCCGCGCGGGGCGATTGGGGCCAAGGGCATCTCGGTGCCAGCCCGGTCAGCTGGCGAGCGCGTCCAGAACCCGTGCCCAGCTTCGGATGCCTTTGTGAAAGCTCTGCACATTGTATTTCTCATTCGGCGAGTGGATGGCGTCATCCTCTTGGGCAAAGCCGATGAGCATGGCGTCGAGGCCGAGGATCTCTTTGAAAAATCCCGCAATCGGGATGGAGCCGCCCATGCCGGTAAAGACCGCCTCGCGCGCCCATTCGTCCGAGAGCGCCTGACGGGCGGCCTCGAACTCGGGGCGGTTGATGTTCATCACGGCCGCGGGCGAGCCGTCGAGATCCTGATTCCAGGTGATCTTGGCATCGGGCGAGAGGCGATCCTCGACGTGTTTGCGGACCTTTTGGCGGAGTTTGTCGGGGTCCATGTCGCCCACCAGCCGGCAGGTCAGTTTGCAATGGGCCTCTGACGGGATCACGGTTTTTGTGCCGGCCCCTTGATAGCCCCCCCAGAGGCCGTTGATTTCCAGCGTGGGGCGCGCCCATTGCTGGACGAGGGCGGAATATCCTGCCTCGCCATGGGCGCGGGTCATGCCCACGGACGACAGGTAATCGTGTTCGTCGAAACCGCAGTTCTCCCACTGGCGCAGCAGGTCGGCGGGCACCTCGTGCACCCCTTCGTAGAAGCCTTCGACCGCGACGCGGCCCGTCTCGTCGTGGAAGGATGCGATGAGGCGCGAGATTTCGCGCAAGGGGTTGAGGGCAGGGCCGCCATAATGGCCCGAGTGCAGGTCGATGCGCGGGCCGGTTATGGTGAACTCATCCTTGAGCATGCCGCGCAGTTGCGAGGCGATGGAGGGCACCCCGGGGGCGACCATGGAGGTGTCGCAGATCAGGGCCAAGTCGGCGGAAAGTTCGGTGGCGTTGTCGCGCATGAAGGGGATGAGCGAGGGCGAGCCTGATTCCTCTTCGCCCTCGAAGAAGAAGGTGATGCGGCAGGGCAGTGCGCCGGTCACGTCGCGATAGGCGCGGCAGGCCTCGACGAAGGTCATGAGTTGGCCCTTGTCATCGGAGGCCCCGCGCGCGCGGATCACTTTTCCGTGCGGGGTGTCCTGAATTTCAGGCGCGAAGGGATCCGTGTGCCAGAGCGCCAGGGGGTCGACCGGCTGCACATCGTAATGCCCATAGAAAAGCAGGTGCGGCCCAGTGGCATCCGTTGGTCCGTCGATATGCCCCACGACCATGGGGCGGCCCGGAGTTGCGCGCTTTTCTGCCGTGACGCCAAGGGTTTGCAGGTCTGCGACGAGCCAATCTGCAGCGGCCTCGCAATCGCCCGCATAGGCGGGATCGGTCGAGATCGAGGGAATGCGCAAGAGCCCGGTCAGCCGGTCGAGGGCGGCGGGCAATTGGTCGTCGATGCGGGAAAGAACGGCGGAAAGCGACATGGCGGGCCTTTGGGTTTGAGTATTGTCGCGCGTGAGGGTATCAGGCCAATCGGGGCTGTCCAGTCACTTGACCCAAGTCAAGGAGAGGGGCAGCGTCAATTTGTAACCTGTTGCGTGAGGGGAATGTATTTTATATCCATTCCAAATATTGAATAGGTGGCGCGACTTGCCGCCCAAGACCCGAAAGGCGGCTGGCCCCGTCGCTCGGTGACGATCAGGAAGGAAACGCCAGTGGATTACGAAGCCAAGCTGGATCAGGCGATCGACCGTTTGCATCAGGAAGGTCGCTATCGCACCTTTATCGACATCGAGCGGAAGAACGGCAATTTCCCCCATGCAGTATGGCGCAAGCCGGGTGGCGCGGAGCAGCCGATCACGGTTTGGTGTGGCAATGATTACCTGGGCATGGGCCAGCATCCGGTTGTCCTGAGCGCGATGCATGAGGCGATTGACGCCACGGGCGCGGGATCGGGCGGCACGCGCAACATTTCCGGCACCACGGTCTATCACAAGCGGCTTGAGGCGGAATTGGCCGATCTGCATGGCAAGGAAGCGGCGCTGCTCTTTACCTCGGCCTATATCGCCAATGACGCGACGCTGAGCACGCTGCCCAAGCTCTTTCCGGGGCTGATCATCTATTCCGATGCGCTGAACCATGCCAGCATGATCGAGGGCGTGCGCCGCAACGGGGGCGCCAAGCGGATTTTCCGGCATAATGACGTCGCACATCTGCGCGAGTTGCTGGCGGCGGATGATCCTGCCGCGCCCAAGCTTATTGCCTTTGAGAGCGTCTATTCGATGGACGGCGATTTTGGCCCCATCGAGGCGATTTGCGATCTGGCGGACGAATTCGGCGCGCTGACCTATATCGACGAGGTGCATGCCGTAGGCATGTATGGCGCGCGCGGGGCGGGGATTTGTGAGCGGGACCGCTTGATGCACCGGCTGGATATCATCAACGGCACGCTGGCCAAGGCCTATGGCGTGATGGGCGGCTATATCGCGGCCTCGGCCAAGATGTGCGACGCGGTCCGCTCTTATGCGCCCGGTTTCATTTTCTCGACCTCGCTGGCCCCGGCGCTGGCGGCGGGGGCCACGGCCTCGGTCGCGTTCCTCAAGACGGCCGAGGGGCAAAAGCTGCGAGATGCGCATCAGACGCAGGCGAAAATCCTCAAGACGCGCCTCAAGGGCATGGGCCTTCCGATGATCGACCATGGCAGCCATATCGTGCCGGTGATCGTGGGCGACCCTGTGCATACCAAGAAGCTGAGCGACATGCTGCTCGAGGGCTATGGCATCTATGTGCAGCCGATCAATTTCCCGACCGTGC
Source organism: uncultured Roseovarius sp. (assembly GCF_963972555.1). Classification (NCBI taxonomy): domain Bacteria; kingdom Pseudomonadati; phylum Pseudomonadota; class Alphaproteobacteria; order Rhodobacterales; family Roseobacteraceae; genus Roseovarius; species uncultured Roseovarius sp. The sequence goes on along the minus strand of NZ_CAXAUM010000005.1, from coordinate 161,821 downwards.
CGCGCGGCACCGAGCGGCTGCGCTTTACCCCCTCGCCGGTACATGGACCCAAGGAAATGGATGCGCTGGTGCGCGCGATGGATGAGCTGTGGAGCCATTGTGCGCTGAATCGCGCCGAAATGGCGGGCTGATCCCTCTGCGCGTGCATTATACCTTGCCTTGTGTTAACGTCTGATAAAGAAAAGTTCAGAGTTCGAATCGGGACATTCGGGCAGCTGGGCAAGACACTCGAGAGGCAGGGGCGCATGATCGGGCGGCGATTTTCGCGGAAGGCCGAAGTTGAAGAGGTTGAAGCCCGTGGCTTTGACGCCTTCGAATTGCGCCTTGGCGATTTGATGCGCGGCGAGCGCGCGACGCTTGGCAAATCCCTACTGGATGTGGAACGAGAGCTGCGGATCAAAGCCAATTACGTGGCCGCGATCGAGAATTGTGATCCGTCTGCCTTTGATACCCCTGGGTTCATTCCCGGCTATGTCCGGTCCTATGCGCGCTATCTGGGGATGGACCCGGATCAGGCGTTCAAGGTGTTTTGCGAGGAATCCGGATTCTCCATCGCGCATGGAATGTCGGCTGAGGCGTCGTCGATCCGCAAGGCGGGCCCGGTCAAGCCGCGCAAGGCGGCGATGCAGGATCCGTTGATGTCGCCCAGCACGCCGTTTCTGCCCGCCTCGGAGAGTTTCCTGTCGCGGATCGAGCCCGGTGCGATTGGATCGGCGCTGGTGCTGGTCGCGCTGATTGGGGCGATTGGCTATGGCGGGTGGAGCGTGTTGCGACAGGTGCAGCAGGTGCAGCTTGCGCCGGTGGAAAATACGCCTGTCGTCCTGGCCGATCTCGATCCGCTGAGCGGGGCCACGGCGGCAGAGACGGACGCGGGCGAGGATGCCGCATCGGGCGTGTTCCAGCCGCCGCGCGACGAGCGGTTGAGCAGGCTTTACCGCCCCAAGGCGCTAGATGTGCCGGTGATGGTGGCGCGAGATGCGCCGATTTCCACGCTGGACCCGCGCGAAGTGGGCACGCTGAGCCCGGTTGCCCCAGAGGCGGATCGCGACAGCGGTATCGCGCTGGCGCTGCGTGAGGCGCAAGAATTTGACGCGCCGGGCCCGAACCGGCCTCAGGTGGTGGCGGGTGCCATGGCCGAGGTGCAGGTGGTCGCGGTGCGCCCGGCATGGGTGCGGGTGCGCGCCGCCGATGGCAGCGTGATCTACGAGGGTATTCTGAACGCGGGCGACAGCTATGCCGTGCCCGCGACAGAGGAGCCGCCGACGCTGCGCGTTGGCGAATCGGGGGCGATCTATTTCGCGGTCAACGGTCAGCATTACGGGCCTGCGGGCACGCGGGGGGCTGTGACCTCGGGGTTGGCGCTGACGGCGGAGGATTTGACCGGGCGGTATGCGCTGGCAGATATAGAGGCCGATCAGGACCTGATGCGCTATGTCGCCGAGGCCGAGATCGCGCCTGAGGCAGCACCGCAGCAATAAGCCACACGCGATTGCCGCGAACCCCGGCACGGTCTATCGTGCGGGGAACAGTCACCTTAAGTCGAACGGGGTCAGACGCGATGTCGCTCAATCATATCCGCCCGTGGCGCAATATCTATCGCCGCAAGTCCCGTCAGATCATGGTGGGCAACGTCCCCGTGGGGGGGGACGCGCCCATCACCGTGCAGACCATGACCAACACGCTGACCACGGATGTGGCGGGCACGGTGGCGCAGGTGCAGGCGGCGGCAGAGGCGGGGGCGGATATCGTCCGGGTGTCGGTGCCGGACGAGGCAAGTGCCAGGGCGCTGAAAGAGATCGTGCGCGAAAGCCCGGTGCCAATTGTGGCGGACATTCATTTCCATTACCGGCGCGGGATCGAGGCGGCAGAGGCGGGGGCCGCCTGTCTGCGGATCAATCCGGGCAATATCGGCGATGAAAAGCGGGTGCGCGAGGTGATTGCCGCGGCGCGGGATCATGGCTGTTCGATGAGGATTGGTGTCAATGCCGGGTCATTGGAAAAGCATTTGCTGGATAAATACGGCGAGCCGTGCCCCGATGCGATGGTCGAGAGCGGTTTGGAGCATATCCGTATTCTACAGGACAATGATTTCCACGAGTTCAAGATTAGTGTGAAAGCGTCGGATGTGTTCATGGCCGCCGCCGCCTATCAACAATTGGCCGAGGCCACGGACGCGCCGATCCATCTGGGGATCACAGAGGCGGGCGGGCTCATGTCGGGCACGATCAAGAGCGCGATCGGTCTGGGCAACCTCTTGTGGATGGGGATTGGCGATACGATCCGGGTGAGCCTGAGCGCCGATCCGGTGGAAGAGGTCAAGGTTGGCTATGAGATCCTGAAATCGCTGGGCCTGCGGCATCGCGGGGTCAATATCATCTCTTGCCCGTCCTGCGCGCGGCAGGGGTTTGACGTGATCAAGACGGTCGAAGCGCTGGAAAAGCGGCTGGAACATATCAAGACGCCAATGAGCCTGAGCATCATCGGCTGCGTGGTGAATGGCCCCGGAGAGGCGCTGATGACCGATGTCGGCTTTACCGGCGGTGGGGCAGGCAATGGCATGGTCTATCTCGCGGGAAAGCAGAGCCACCGTTTGGACAATGACCAGATGATCGAGCACATCGTCGAACAGGTCGAGCGGCGGGCGGCGGAAATCGAAGCCGAGACAGCGGCGCAGGCGGCGGAGTAGTGCGGTCTTGCTGCGGTTGCGTGATCTGTGCCGCGTTTGCAAAGCACGGAAAACTTGCTAAGGCAGGCGCGAGTTCATTCCATCAGAGGATTCCCGCCCATGAGCAGCATCATCGACATTCACGCCCGCGAAATTCTGGACAGCCGGGGCAATCCCACGGTTGAGGTCGATGTGACGCTGGAGGATGGCACCATGGGCCGCGCGGCGGTGCCGTCGGGGGCGTCCACGGGCGCGCATGAGGCGGTCGAGCGGCGCGATGGCGACAAGACGCGCTATCTGGGCAAGGGCGTGCTGGAGGCTGTGGCCGCCGTCAATGGCGAGATTGCCGAGGCGTTGGCCGGCATGGATGCGACGGAACAGGTCTCGCTCGACATGGCGATGATCGAGCTGGACGGCACGCCCAACAAGAGCCGTCTGGGGGCCAATGCGATCCTCGGCGTGAGCCTTGCCTGTGCCAAGGCGGCGGCGGATTATTCGGGTCAGCCGCTCTATCGTTATGTGGGGGGCACCTCGGCGCGGGTGTTGCCGGTGCCGATGATGAACATCATCAATGGCGGCGAGCATGCCGACAACCCCATCGACATTCAGGAATTCATGATCCTGCCGGTGGCGGCGGAGAATATCCGCGATGCCGTGCGCATGGGGTCTGAGGTATTCCACACGCTGAAAAAGGAACTGTCGGCGGCGGGTCTGGCAACCGGCGTCGGCGATGAGGGCGGCTTTGCCCCGAACCTTTCGAGCACGCGCGACGCGCTGGATTTCATTCTCAAATCCATCGAGAAGGCGGGCTATCGCCCCGGCGAAGAGATTTACCTTGGCCTCGATTGCGCGGCGACCGAATATTACAAAGGTGGCAAATATGAAATTTCTGGCGAGGGATTGAGCCTGAGCAGCGCTGAAAATGTTGCATATTTGCAATCGTTGGTGGCGGACTATCCGATCATCTCGATCGAGGACGGCATGGCTGAGGACGATTGGGAGGGGTGGCGCGCGCTGACCGAGGCGCTGGGCGACAAGGTGCAGCTGGTGGGCGATGACCTGTTCGTGACCAACCCCGCGCGTCTGGCGATGGGGATCGAGCGCGGGTGCGGGAATTCGATGCTGGTTAAGGTCAACCAGATCGGGACGCTGACCGAAACGCTGCAAGCGGTCGATATGGCGCATCGCGCGCGCATGACCAATGTGATGTCGCACCGCTCGGGCGAGACCGAGGACGCCACCATCGCCGATCTGGCGGTGGCCACCAACTGCGGGCAGATCAAGACCGGCAGCCTTGCGCGGTCGGACCGGCTGGCGAAATACAACCAGTTGATCCGCATCGAGGAAATGCTGGGCGAGACCGCGATTTACGCGGGGCGTTCGATCCTCAAGTAAGCGGGCGCGCGACGGGACGGAAAATTGAAAATTTTCCGGGGCGGAATTTTTTCAAAATTCCGGTCCCCCCTGCGCGGTGCTTTTGTTTTTCGCAGATTGGTTTTAGGCTTGGCCAAGGCGCACTGAGGCGTCTTGGCCCGGAGGCGGTCTGGCATGGGAATCGACGATCTGCGCAAGGATGTGGGCGACCAGACCTGGGTCGATGTGCTGCGCGCCATGGACCGGACCTATGCCGAACTGGTCGATTACCAGGAGCAGCTAGAGAGCCGCAATGCGGAGTTGACCAATCTGCGGCATTTCCTGTCGTCGATCATGGTGTCGATCAGCGATTATCTGGTGGTGGCCGATAAACACGGCACGATTGCCGATGCGAGCGCGTCGTTCTGCACGCTGGTGGGGATCGAGGTGGCCGATCTGGTCGGGCGGCCGTTGCGCGATTTCGTGGCGGAGGCCGATACCGGGGGGCTAAGCGCCGCCATGGCCGAAACGGTCGCGCTGCGCCGCACCCATACACAAAACGCCGATCTCGTGACACCCGATGGGCTGGAGCCGGTGGAATTCAGCATCGCGCCGCAATTGGACCGCCGCCGCAAGAGCACGGGTGTCGTGCTGACCGGGCGGCCACTGGGGGCGCTCAAGCGTGCCTATGCCGAGTTGGAGCGCAGCCATGAGGCGCTGAAACAGACCCAAGGGCAATTGGTGCGTAATGAAAAGATGGCCTCACTGGGCCGGTTGCTGGCCGGGGTGGCGCATGAGTTGAACAACCCGATCAGCTTTGTCTACGCCAATACGCATACGCTAGAGAAATACCTTGCCACGTTCGAGACCTATTTCGAGCGGGTGCAGGCAGGGGCGAGCCGAGAGGAACTGGTGGCGCTGCGTGAGGCGCTGAAGCTGGATCGCAACCTCAGGAATCTGGCCCATGTGGTGCAGGGCGCGCGCGACGGGGCCGAGCGGGTGCGCGACATTGTCGAGGATCTGCGGCGTCTGTCGGCGGATGGCGCGGGAGAGATGACCGATTTCGATCTGCTCGAGACCGCGCGTGTCGCGGTCAACTGGATCGAGCGCGGTGCCAAATCCGAGCTGCGGACCAGCTATATGGGGGAGGCGCCCTGTTTGGTGCGGGGGCGGCCGGGGCATATCCAGCAGGTGTTGATGAACCTCGTGCAAAACGCGGTGGATGCAATGGAGGGCATGGCGGACCCGGCGCTGCGGCTTGATCTGCGCTATGAGGGCGCGCGCGCGGTGCTGGAGATCTGCGACACGGGGCCGGGGATTGCGGCGGCGGAGGCACAGGCTATTTTCGATCCGTTCTACACCACCAAGGAGGTGGGCAAGGGCACGGGCCTCGGCCTGTCGATCTCGCACAAGATTGTCGAGGAACATGGCGGCACGCTGGAACTGGTCGAGCGGGCGGGGCCGGGGGCGTGTTTTCGGTTGAGCCTGCCTCGCGGGGGGGCGGCATGAACATTCTCTGGCTGCAATCGGGGGGCTGCGGGGGCTGCACCATGTCGCTCTTGTGTGCCGAAGACCCCAATGTGCTGGCGCTTCTGGCGGGGGCGGGGTTGGAATTCCTCTGGCATCCGACTCTGAGCGAGGCCACCGGCGCGCCGGTGCGGCGCATGTTGGAGGAGATACGCGAGGATAGTCAGGCGCTCGACATTCTCTGTGTCGAGGGGTCGATCCTGCGCGGGCCCAATGGCACCGGGCGGTTTCACATGCTGGCGGGCACCGGTCGGTCGATGCTCGATTGGGTGCGCGATCTGGCACCGCGCGCGGCGCATGTGGTGGCGGTGGGCACCTGCGCCACCTATGGCGGCGTGACCTCTGCGGGCGAAAATCCCGCCGATGCGGTGGGGGTGCAATATGACGGGGCGCTGCCCGGCGGCGCGCTGGCGGCCGATTTTCGGTCGCGTTCGGGCCTGCCGGTGATCAATGTGGCGGGCTGCCCGACCCATCCCGATTGGGTGACGGAGACGCTTCTGATGCTGGCGGCGGGTGAGATGCGCGAAGAGATGCTGGATGGCTACGGGCGGCCGAGGTTCTATGCCGATCACCTGGTGCATCACGCCTGTCCCAAGAACGAGTTTTACGAATATAAGGCGAGTGCCACGCATCTGTCGGAGATGGGCTGCATGATGGAGCATCTGGGCTGCGTGGGCACGCAGGCGGTGGGCGATTGCAATATTCGCAGCTGGAACGGCGAGGGCAGTTGCACACGGGCGGGATACCCTTGCATCAACTGCACCGCACCGGAGTTTGAAGAGCCGGGCCATGGTTTTGCCGAAACACCGAAGTTTGCAGGGATTCCAGTAGGCCTGCCCTCGGATATGCCGAAGGCGTGGTTCATGGCGCTGGCGAGCCTGTCCAAGGCCGCCACCCCGCCGCGCATCGCGCGCAATGCGGTGGCCGACCGGATCACCGTGCCCCCCAGCCTCAAGAAGCCCAAGCCATGAGCGACACACAGCTTCTGGTGGGGCCGTTCAACCGGGTTGAGGGGGATCTCGAAATCCGGCTGGATGTGGCGGAGGGCCGGGTGCGGGCGGCCTATGTCAATTCGCCGCTCTTTCGCGGGTTCGAGCGGATGCTCTTGGGCAAGGGGGCGATGGACGCGCTGACCATCACGCCGCGCATTTGCGGGATATGTTCCATCAGCCAATCGGCGGCGGCGGCGCGGGCCTTGGCGCAGGCGGGCGGTATTGTGCCGGCCCCAGACGGTGAGAAGGTGGCGGCGCTCTTGCACATGGTTGAAAATCAGGCCGATCACATGACGCATTTCAACCTCTTTTTCATGCCGGATTTTGCGCGGGGCACCTATGCCGGGCGGCGCTGGCATGAGCGCGCGGTGGCGCGGTTCACGGCGATGCAGGGCTCGGCGTTGCATGGCGCCTTGGAGGCGCGGGCGCGGCTATTGCATATCGTGGGGCTCTTGGGTGGCAAGTGGCCGCACACATTGGCCATTCAACCCGGTGGGGTGACGCGCGCGCCGTCGCTGCGCGACAAGCTCAGGATGCAGGCCAGTTTGCGGGCGTTTCGCGCCTATCTGGAAGCGGAGATGTTCGGCGCGCCCCTGGAAGCGTTCATGGCACTGGAGAGCGTGGCGGCGCTGGAGGCGTGGGACACGGGCGATGTGGCGCTCTTTCTGGAGATTGCCGTCGATCTCGATCTGGCGGCGATGGGGCGCGGTGCAGGGCGCTATCTGTCCTACGGGGCCTATCCGACGGCGGCGGGGCCGGTTTTTGCGCGCGGCATCTGGGCCGAAGGGGCGCTGGGTGTGTTTGATCCCGCGTTGATCGCCGAGGACCTGAGCCATGCCTGGATGCTGGGCGAGGCGACGCATCCCGACAAGGGGCAGACCGTGCCCGATGAGGCGATGCGCGATCCCGGCTATAGCTGGTGCAAGGCCCCGCGCCTAGGGGGCCTGGGCTATGAGACCGGTGCGCTTGCGCGGCAGGTGGTGGATGGGCATCCGCTCGCGCGCGCGCTTGCCGGTGAAGGCAGCGTGCGGGCACGGATCGTGGGGCGCCTTCTGGAGATTGCGCGCACGCAATTGGTGATGGAGGCGATTCTGGCGGCGATTGACCCCGCGGCGCGTTTCATGGCCGATTGGGCCGCGCCGCGCGACGGGGTAGGGGAAGGTTTGGTCGAGGCGGCACGCGGGGCCTTGGGTCACTGGTGCCGGATCGAGAAAGGGCGCATTGCCTCCTGGCAGATCATCGCGCCGACCACGTGGAATTTCAGCCCGCGCGATGCGGGCGGCGTGCCGGGGCCGCTCGAGGCGGCGCTGGTCGGGGCCGAGGTGCAGCCGGGGGAGGACACACCGATTGCGGTGCAGCATATCGTGCGCAGTTTCGATCCCTGCATGGTCTGCACGGTGCATTGATCGGTGCATTGAGCGGGGAAGGTTGGGGGCGCTGCCCCCGTCCCGGACGCGGTCCGGGACTCCCCCGAGGTATTTGAGGCCAGATGAAAGGCCGGGGTATGGATAAAGGCTGGCGTATCCGGGTGCGCGGGCAGGTGCAGGGGGTGGGATTTCGCCCCTATATCTGGCAATTGGCGCGCAGCATGGGGCTGCGGGGGCGGGTGCTCAACGACCCTGAGGGGGTGTTGATCGAGGCGGCGGGCGAGGCGCTGGCGGACTTTGTCGCGGCCATTCCGAGCCGCGCGCCGGTTCTGGCGCGGGTCGACGCGGTGACGCATGAGGGGGCGGTGTTCGATCTGCCCGAGGGATTCGAGATTGCCGAGAGTCGCGGTGTTGGTGCCGAGACACGGGTCACGCCCGATGCCGCGAGTTGCCCGGACTGCGTGGCGGAGGTGTTCGCGCCGGGGCGCAGGCAGGGTTATGCCTTCACCAATTGCACCCATTGCGGGCCGAGATTCACCATCCTGCAGGGGTTGCCCTATGACCGGGCGCGCACCACGATGGCGGCGTTTCCGATGTGCGCTGCCTGCCGGGCCGAATATGAGAACCCCGGCGACCGGCGCTTTCATGCGCAGCCCGTGGCCTGTCCGGACTGTGGCCCGCGCATCTGGCTGGAGCCGGGGGCCGGCGAGGCCATCGCGGGGGCGCTGGCGGTGCTGCGGTCAGGGGGGATCGTTGCCGTCAAGGGGCTGGGCGGGTTTCATCTGGCCTGTGATGCGGGCAATGCCGGTGCTGTGGCGCTCTTGCGCGCGCGCAAGCGGCGGCCTGCGAAGCCCTTTGCGCTGATGGGCACGCTGGCGATGATCCGCGCGGCCTGTTCCGTGTCCGAGGCCGAGGCGGCGCTCTTGCGCGACCCGGCGGCACCGATTGTCCTGTTGCGGAAGGGGGCGGAGGTGTTGCCGGAAGAGGTGGCGCCGGGGCAGGCGGTGCTGGGCTGGATGCTGCCCTATACGCCGTTGCATCATCTCTTGATCGCCGAATTTGGCGGGCCGCTGGTGATGACCTCGGGCAATCTCTCGGGCGAGCCGCAGGTGATCGGCAACGAAGAGGCGCGCGAGAAGCTGGGGGCGTTTGCCGATGCTTTCCTGATGCATGACCGAGCGATTGCGCGGCGGCTGGATGACAGCGTGGAGCGCGCCGCGCCGCCGATGGTCTTGCGCCGGGCGCGGGGGCGGGTGCCGGGCACGCTGCCCTTGCCCGAGGGGTTCGAGACCGCGCCGCAGGTGGTGGCCTATGGCGGGCAGATGAAGGCGGCGATGTGCCTTTTGAAGAACGGTCAGGCGCTTTTGGGGCATCACTTGGGCGAGTTGGACGAGGCGCTGACATGGGAGGCGTTTCTGGCGGCGGATGCGGATTATGCAGCCCTTTTCGATCATGCGCCGGAGGTGGTGGCCTGCGATCCGCATCCCGGCTACCGGGCGACGCAAGCCGCCCATAGGCGCGGCCTGCCGGTCATCGAGGTGCAGCATCATCACGCGCATATGGCCGCCTGCATGGCCGAGAATGGCTGGCCGCTGGGCGGCGGTCCGGTGGCGGGGATCGTGCTGGACGGGGTGGGGCTTGGCCCCGATGGCACGATCTGGGGCGGTGAGCTGCTGTTGGGCGATTATCTTGGGTTTGAGCGGCGCGGCTGGCTGAGCCCGGTCGCAATGCCGGGAAGTGACAGAGCGAGCCGCGAGCCTTGGCGCAATGCGCTGGCGCAGCTTGATGCGGCCGGGCTGGAGTATCTGGCCGACGAGATGTTCGGGGCGCATCCGCTGACGGTGCTGCGGCAGGCGGTGCGCGCGGGGGTGAATGCCCCGCTGACGTCGTCGGCCGGGCGGCTTTTCGATGCCTTTGCGGCGGTACTGGGATTTGCAGGCGCGCAGACCTATGAGGGCGAGGCGGCGATGGCGCTGGAGGCGCGGGCGGTCTTGGAAGATGTGGGGGCCTATCCGCTGGGCGGGGGTGAGGGCGAGATCGAGACTGGACCGCTGTGGCAGGCCTGGGCGCGGGACCGCGCGGCGGGGGTCGCGCCCGATGTGATGGCGGCGCGGTTTCATGCCGGGCTGGCGCAGGGCTTTGCCGCCCGCGCGCGGGCGCTGGTGGAGCGGGGCGAGGCGCGCGCTGTGGCGCTGTCGGGGGGGTGTTTCCAGAATGCGCTGTTGCTTGAGATGACCGTCGCGGCGCTGGGGGATGTGCCGGTGCTGATCCACCGCCGCACGCCGGCCAATGATGGCGGTCTGGCGCTGGGGCAGGCGGTGGTTGCGGCGGCGCGGGCGGTAAGCGGCTGACCGGTTGCGGCGTGGGGGCGGTTAGCGACTGGCCGGTTGAGCGGCGCGACCTCTGCATCAGGGGCGGACAAGCCCATGATTTCGTTTCAAATTATTATCCCGGTGAGAGAGTCGCCTTTTCTTGGACAGGCGCTATGCGGCTTGGTCTGATGGCCCGTGAGGGGATGTATACGCATGCATCCCAAGGGGGACATCGAGGGAGGACCAGCCGTGAGCCAGATCGAAACCTTTTATGATGTGATGCGCAGGCAGGGGATCACCCGGCGCAGTTTCATGAAATACTGCTCTTTGACCGCCGCAGCCTTGGGGCTGAGCCCGGCCATGGTGCCGCGTATCGCACATGCGATGGAGACCAAGCCGCGCACGCCGGTCATTTGGGTGCATGGGCTGGAATGCACCTGCTGTTCGGAAAGTTTCATACGCTCGGCGCATCCTTTGGCCAAGGATGTCGTGCTGTCGATGATCAGCCTTGATTACGACGACACGCTCATGGCGGCGGCGGGGCATGCGGCCGAGGCGGCCTTTGAAGAGACCATCGCGAAATACCGGGGCAATTACATCCTGGCGGTTGAGGGCAATCCGCCGCTCAACGAGGATGGGATGTTCTGCATCACCGGCGGCAAGCCCTTTGTCGAAAAGCTGCGCCATGCGGCGAAGGATGCCAAGGCGATCATTTCCTGGGGTGCCTGTGCGTCCTATGGCTGTGTGCAGGCCGCCAAGCCCAACCCGACCCAGGCGACGCCCGTGCACAAGGTCATCACCGACAAGCCGATCATCAAGGTGCCGGGATGTCCGCCGATTGCCGAGGTGATGACCGGGGTCATCACCTATATGCTCACCTTTGACCGTCTGCCGGAGCTGGACCGGCAGGGGCGGCCGGCGATGTTTTACGGTCAGCGTATTCATGACAAGTGCTATCGTCGGCCGCATTTCGATGCGGGCCAGTTCGTCGAGGCGTGGGATGATGAGAACGCGCGCAAGGGCTATTGCCTCTACAAGATGGGGTGCAAGGGGCCGACCACCTATAACGCCTGTTCCACCGTGCGCTGGAATGAGGGCGTGAGCTTTCCCATTCAATCGGGCCATGGCTGTATCGGCTGTTCCGAGGATGGGTTCTGGGATCAGGGCAGTTTCTATAACCGGGTGACGGATCTGACGCAGTTCGGGGTTGAGGCCAATGCCGACAAGGTGGGCATGGCCGCCGCCGGTGTGGTGGGGGGCGCTGTGGCGGTTCATGCCGCCGTTTCGGCGCTGAAGGCCGCGCAGAAGAAGACCCAGACGCAAACCAGCAAAGAGGAGGCATAAGCCATGACTGTAACCCCGAACGGCTTTGACCTCGACAATACCGGCCGCCGCATCGTGGTGGACCCGGTCACGCGGATCGAAGGGCATATGCGCTGCGAAGTGAACGTGGACGAGCAGGGCGTCATTCGCAACGCGGTCTCGACCGGCACCATGTGGCGTGGGCTGGAGGTGATCCTCAAGGGCCGCGATCCGCGCGACGCCTGGGCCTTTACCGAGCGGATTTGTGGTGTCTGCACCGGCACGCATGCGCTGACATCGGTGCGTGCGGTTGAGGATGCGCTGGGCATCACGATCCCGGACAATGCCAATTCCATCCGCAATATCATGCAGTTGAACCTGGAAATTCACGACCACGTGGTGCATTTCTATCATCTGCACGCCCTCGACTGGGTCAATCCGATCAACGCGCTGCGGGCCGATCCCAAGGCGACGAGCGAGTTGCAACAGGCCGTGAGCCCGTCGCATCCGTTGTCCTCGCCCGGCTATTTCCGCGATGTGCAGAACCGGCTCAAGAAATTCGTCGAGAGCGGGCAGCTTGGCCTCTTCAAGAACGGCTATTGGGACAATCCCGCCTATCTCTTGCCGCCCGAGGCGGATCTGATGGCGACGACGCATTACCTTGAGGCGCTCGACCTGCAAAAGGAGATCGTCAAGGTTCATACGATCTTTGGCGGCAAGAACCCGCATCCCAACTGGCTGGTGGGGGGCGTGCCGTGCCCGATCAACGTCCATGCCACGGGCGCGGTGGGCGCGATCAACATGGAGCGGCTGAACATGGTCAGTTCCATCATTGACCTGTGCAACGAGTTCAATCGCAACGTCTATCTGCCGGATGTGATCGCCATTGGTGGGTTCTACAAGCAATGGCTGCATGGTGGCGGGCTGTCGGGCAAATCGGTCATGGCCTATGGGGATTTTCCCGAGAATCCCAATGACTTCACCCCCGCCAACCTGCATCTGCCGCGCGGGGCCATCATCAATGGCAACCTCAACGAGGTGCATGAGGTCGATGTGCGCGATCCTGAGCAGATTCAGGAATTCGTCGATCACAGCTGGTATCGCTATGGCGAGGCGGGCAAGGGGCTGCATCCCTGGGATGGGGAAACGCAGGCCAATTACGAGCTGGGGCCCAATGCCAAAGGCACGCGCACCAATATCGAGCAGATCGACGAGGCGGCGAAATATAGCTGGATCAAGGCGCCGCGCTGGCGCGGGCACGCGATGGAGGTGGGGCCGCTGGCGCGCTATGTCGTGGGCTATGCGCAGGGCCACGAGGACATTCGCAATCAGGTGGATGGCCTCTTGCGGGCGCTCGATGCGCCGTTCGAGGCGATTTTCTCGACCCTCGGGCGGACGGCCGCGCGGGCGCTTGAATCGGAGTATTGCGGGCGGCTGCAAAAGCATTTCTTCGACAAGCTGGTGCAGAACATCAAGAACGGCGATGAAAGCACCGCCAATATTGCCAAATGGGATCCGAGCACATGGCCCAAGGAGGCCAAGGGCGTGGGCATGACCGAGGCACCGCGCGGCGCGCTGGGCCATTGGATCAAGATCAAGGATGGCCGCATCGAGAACTATCAATGCGTGGTGCCGACCACCTGGAACGGCAGTCCGCGTGACACGGCGGGCAATATCGGGGCCTTTGAGGCGTCGTTGATGAATACGCCGATGGAGCGCCCCGACGAGCCGGTCGAAATTCTGCGCACGCTGCACAGTTTCGATCCGTGCCTCGCCTGTTCGACGCATGTGATGTCGGAAGAGGGTGCCGAGTTGACCACCGTCAAGGTCCGTTGAGCCAAGGGAGGGCAGGGCTATGAAATACGCGATTACGATCTATCTGGCTGGCGCGGGGGCCGCACTTGCGCATGGGGGCCATGATCTGAGCCTGCCGCAAGAGGGGCTGGCGCATTGGCTGGCGGCACCTGTGCATGCGCCGGGGCTGATCCTATTGGCGGCGGTGCTGGGTGGGCTGGCGGTCTGGCGCGTCGCGCGTCGCCGGGAATGAGGGGGGCCTGCCATGAGCACGAGCGAGAGCGGGCTGCATGACGTGGACGAGAGCGATCTCGCCACAGTCAGCCGACAGACGAGCGTCTATGTCTACGAGGTGCCGGTGCGGCTCTGGCACTGGATCAATGCGCTGGCGATCATGGTCCTCTGCGTGACGGGCTATTTCATCGGCTCGCCGCCGCCGTCGATGCAGATTGCCGAGGCCACGCATCAGTTTGTCTTTGGCTATATCCGGTTCGCGCATTTCGCGGCGGGGTGGATATTGGCGATCGGCTTTCTCGGGCGGATGTATTGGGCGATCTTCGGCAATCACCACGCGCGGCAGCTATTCTATGTGCCGATCTGGCGCGGGTCCTGGTGGCGCGAGGTGTTTTTCGAGGTGCGGTGGTATCTGTTTCTGGAACGTGCCCCCAAGAAATACGTGGGCCACAACCCGCTCGCACAACTGGCGATGTTCTGTTTCATCACGCTGGGGGTGAGTTTCATGATCGTCACGGGGCTGGCGCTCTATTCCGAGGGGCTGGGCAAGGAGAGCGGGCTTTATGCGCTCTTTGGTTGGGTATTCACGCTGTTCGGTAACAACCCGCATCTGGTGCATACCTATCATCATCTGGGGATGTGGTGGATCGTGATCTTCATGATCGTGCATATCTATGTGGCGATCCGCGAGGATATCATGAGCCGTCAATCCATCGTTTCGACGATGATTTCGGGCACGCGCACCTTCAAGGATGATCTGCCGGACTGAAAAGCGGATCACCACTGGAGAGAGACTCAGAAAAGCGGGCTTTCGGCCCGCTTTTTTCATTTGGATGATTTGTGTTCGATTTGGTGTTATAATGAAAAGTAACTTTGCATCTTGGCGCGATCCTGAATGCTAATCCTCTGTTTTTAATTCACTTTTTATAAGCCCATGAGGAGCGGATTTTGGTGTTCTTTGGCATGCGGTCGCGGCCATTCTGAGCGCAATGAAGGCTTTGGCATGGAGGGGGGGGGGCATGCAACCGAGCGTGCTGATACTGGGCATCGGTAATGTGCTCTGGGCTGATGAGGGCTTTGGCGTGCGCTGTGTCGAGCGGTTGGCAGCGCGCTGGTCCTTTGGGCCGGGCGTGACGGTGCTGGATGGTGGCACGCAGGGGCTCTATCTCTTGCCGTTTCTCGAGGCAGCCGACCGGCTGATCGTGTTCGATGCGGTGGACTACGGCCTGTCCCCCGGCACGATGAAGATCGTCGAGGACGAGGCCGTGCCCGCCTTTATGGGTGCGAAAAAGATGAGCCTGCATCAGACCGGGTTTCAGGATGTGATCGCGACGGCGCAATTGATGGGCTATTGCCCCGAGCACCTGTTGCTGATCGGCTGTCAGCCCGAGGAGTTGGAGGATTACGGCGGGGGGCTGCGCGATGTCGTGGCGGCGCAGATTGATCCCGCCATCGAGGTGGCGCTGGCGCGGCTGCGCGACTGGGGTATCGAGATGCGCCCCGGTGTGAGCGATGCCACCTATCTGGCCGATCCGTCGATCCGGCAGGACGCCTATGAAGCGGGCCGTCCGAGTGCCGATGCCGCCTGTCGTGTGGGCGATGCGCGATTCTTTCCCGGTGAGGGCTGAGCGATGTGTGTGGGGATTCCCATGCAGGTTCTGTCAGTCGACGGAATCGCCGCGCGCGCCACGGATGGCGAGGGCGAGGCGCTGATTGATCTGACGCTGACAGGGGCCTTGGCCCCCGGCACATGGGTTCTGACCCATCTGGGGGCTGCGCGCGAGGTGCTGGACGAGGCCGAGGCGGTCAAGATCGCCGCCGCCGTGCGCGCGCTCAAATCCATCATGGCGGGGGGCGGCATGGGCGATGCCTTTGCCGATCTCGAGGCGCGCGCGCCTGCCCTGCCGTCGCATTTGGAAGCCGCCCGCGTCGCGGGCAAGACCACCGCATGAGAGAGGGAACGCCATGACGCATCCGTTGATTGACCGGCTGAGTGCCGAATTGGGCTGGCCCTGTCTGGAGAGCCACGACGATCTGACCGCCTATGTCGCGCGCGAGGGGGTGCATGTGCTCTTTGTGCCCGGTGATCCCGCGCGCAACCTGGAAAGTGCCGATGTGGCGGTGATCCTGCCCGAATTGCGCATGGCCTTTCAGGGACGGTTCGATTGCGCCGTGGTGGGCGACACCATCGAGGCAGAGGTGCGCGAGGCGACCCGCGTGCTGAAAACGCCGAGCCTGATTTTCTATCGTGCGGGCGAAGTGATCGGCGCACTGCCCAAGGTGCGCGATTGGGATGACTACATGGCTCGGATCACGCAGATCCTGACCCGCAGCAACGCCGCCTGAGGAGGGCATCACATGGTCAGCAATTTTCACCTGCCGCCCACCGGATTTGGCCCCGGATCGCAGCCCTTGGGCGAGGAGGGCGCGGCGCTGGAATATCTGCCGATGCCGCAGGACATGCGCGCCTATTCCCCGCATCTGCCCGAGGTCGAGGTGGACGAGCGCCTGATGCCCGCGCTGGATCTCTTGGGCGAGATTGCCCGTGCCGCCGAGGTGTGCGGCCGCGTCGGGGGCCATCGGCGGTTTGACCTGTCGGGTTTGGATGCCGCCAATCGCGCGCTGATTGCCGAGACGATGGGGGCCGGAGAGGTGGCGATCAAGATCCACGACATTCCGGCGATTGCGGTTCAGGAGAGTGTCTTTGCCGGGGTTTGGGGCCTGAAGGGCGCGGGCGTCGATGCCATCGAGGTCGGGGCGGTGCCCGCACAGGCGCTGAGCCGCGCCTTTGTACCGCGCCGGGCCGGGCGTGAGGTGCCGCGCAGCGCGCAGGTGGTGAACGCGCCGCCGCTCTTGGTCGAACTGCAGGATAAATCGGCGCGGTTCACGCCGGGGACCGAGGTGCATGTGATCAACCTGACGCTGTTGCCCCATACCGAGGCGGATCTGGAGTGGCTGGAGGCGCAGCTTGGCCAGGGATCGGTCGATATTCTCTCGCGGGGCTATGGCAATTGCCGCATTACCGCGACGGCGTTGCCGCATGTCTGGCGGGTGCGGTTCTACAATTCGATGGATGTGCTCATTCTCGACACGTTCGAGGTGACGGTCATGCCCGAGGTGGCGCTGGCCGCACCCGAGGATCTGGGAGATAGCGGCGCGCGCATTCTCGAAGTGCTGGAGGCCATTCGATGAGCGGGTTCGAGGGGTCGTATCTGGGGGCCAATGACAAGATCAGCCCGCAGGCGATCATGGAATGCAAGATCTGCTGGACGCCCTATGACCCGGCGGAGGGTGACGACACGCGCCAGATCGAGGCAGGCACGCCCTTTGTGGCGCTGCCCGAGGATTGGAAATGCCCCAATTGTGATGCGCCCAAGGAGCAATTCCTGGTGGGCGAGGACCTTGGCCACGGTGCCTTGGCCGAGGCGGCGATGATCGGGGCCAAGACACATGCGCTGGTCACGGATTTCACCGAAGTTTGGCATGGCAAGATGCGCGACGTGCCGATTGTCAACAAGCTCTTGCATGTGCAGGCGGTGGGATTCCAGATGCACGAGGGGCGGCCGCTTGGGGTGCTCATCAGCCCGTGGTTCATGAACCTTGTACAATTGCCCGCCGAGGGCGAGGATTGGTCGGCGCTTGTGCCGGGGGCCAAGGAGGTGATCGCTTTCGCCTCGGGCGAGTATGAATTCATCCATAATGTCCGCGAGATGGTGGGGGGCTACAAGGCCTGCTCGCTCTTTTCGCCAATGGGCGAGTTTCGCAGCCAGGCGCAGGCCGTCGATGTGGCGCGGGCGGTGATGGTGGCGCTCTTTCAGGACGAACACCGCGCCGAGACCGACCGCGCCGCCGATATTCGCGCGGCACGCGAGGCAGAATTGGCGGCGATTGAGGTGCCGCCGGCATTGCCCGAGGCCCCGACGCGGCGGCAGGTGATTTCCGCCGGTCTGGCAAGCGAGGGCTGAGGCGATGCTGGACCTTGACCGGACCATGAGCGGTTTGCGTGCGGTGCCTTCACCGCCCTTGCCGCTGGCGCGTCTGGTCGAGGGGCGCGCGGTAGAGGAGGTGGCCGACCTGCTGCCGCGTCTTTTCAACCTGTGCCGGGTGGCACAGACCGTGGCACTGCGCATGGCGCTGGGGTTGGAGAGGATCGAGACCGGCGCGCTGGCAGCCGAGATCGCACGCGAACATGCGTTGAAGCTGAGCGTGGTCTGGCCGGTGCGCCTAGGCCTGCCGGTGCAGGCAGGACAGGAGGCGCTGGGCGGGGAATTTCCGGGCGATGCGGAGGGGTTTTCGCACTACATGCGGGGCGAGGCCGGGATTGCACCGCTCTTGCGCGCGGTGGCGGCGCGGTTTGCACCGGGCGAGGGCGTTTGCGGCGTTTTGCCTGAGGTCACGCCCGCGCGAAGCCTGACCCTGACCGCGCAGGAGAATTCCATCGCGGCGCGGCATCTGGCGCATCCGGTGATGCGTCATGTCGAGAGGCACTATGGGCGTGGGCCGCTCTGGCGGGTGGTGGCGCGGGTGCTGGATTTAAAGGCCGCGGAGCAAGGCAATTTGCCCGTGCCGCACCTGACCCCGGAGGGCGTGGCGATCGCGCCCGCCGCGCGGGGCCTTTATGCAGTGCGGGCCGAGGTCGAGGCGGGCCGGGTGCGGCACCTCTGCCGGGTCACGCCGACGGATCACCTGATGGCTGACGGCGGGATCATGGCGCAGGCGCTTGCCAGCCTGCCACGGGCGAAGCATGCTGAGGCGAGGCTCTTGGTCGATCTGCTCGATCCTTGCGCGCCGGTCACGCTGGAGGGGGGTCATCATGCATGAGATGTCGCTGGTCGAGGGCATCCGCCGGGTGATCGAGGATCAGGCGCGCGCGCATGACTTTGCCCGCGTCAAGGTGCTGCGGGTCGAGATCGGGCGCTTTGCCTGTATCGAGAAACCGGCGTTGGAGTTTGCCTTTGACGTGGTGATGCGCGGCAGCGTCGCGGAAGGGGCGCAATTGGAGATGATCGACCTGGCCGGTCGCGCCATGTGCTACGATTGTGTGGCTGAGGTCGAGATTGCCGAGCGGCTGTCGCCCTGTCCGCTCTGTGGTGGCGGGCGGCTGATGCCGGTGGGGGGCGATGAAATGCGGATCAAGGATATGGAGGTGATCTGATGTGCACGGTTTGCGGATGCGGGACAGGATCGGTCGAGGGGCATCATGGGCATGAGCACCATCACCATCATCACCCCCACCACCACGATCACGGGCATGGCCATGGCGATCTGCATTTCGGCCAGGGGCCTGCCGGGGTCGAGGTGGCGGGGATGTCTCAGGCGCGGTTGATCGAGATCGAGACCGACATTCTGGCCAAGAATGACCGCTATGCCGCGGCGAACCGGGCGCGACTGGCCGAATTGGGCGCGTTTGCGATCAACCTTGTCTCGTCGCCCGGATCGGGCAAGACCACGCTACTGTGCCGGACCATCGAGGCCCTGGGCGCGCAGCCCCTGGCGGTGATCGAGGGCGATCAGCAGACCGCCAACGATGCCGATCGCATTCGCGCCACCGGCGCGCAGGCGGTGCAGGTCAACACCGGCAAGGGCTGTCATCTGGATGGGCATATGGTGGGCCATGCGATGGAGCATCTCGACATCGCGCCCGCCTCGCTGCTCTTTATCGAGAATGTCGGCAATCTGGTCTGTCCTGCGGCCTTTGATCTGGGCGAGGATTGCAAGGTGGCGATCCTGAGCGTGACCGAAGGCGAGGACAAGCCGCTGAAATATCCCGACATGTTCACCGCCGCTCGGCTGGCGCTGCTGAACAAGGTCGATCTGGCCCCCCATTGCGATGTCGATCTGGACCTCTACGAGGCCAATCTGACCCGCGTCAATCCGGGGCTGGAGGTGATCCGCGTCTCGGCGCGCACCGGCGAAGGGATGGACCGCTGGTTGGGGTGGTTGCAAGGCAGGCTGGCGCAGAAATCCAACCGCGCGGCGGCGGAGTAGAAGATGGCGGTGCTGCCCACCCTCTTGCTGGTCGATGACGAGGCGCATTCGCTCAATGCCATGCGGATGGCGCTGGAGGATGAATTCGAGTGCCTGACGGCCAGTGACGCCGAGGAAGCCACACGGTTGATGGCCGAGCATGACGTGCAGGTGATCTTCTGCGATCAGCGCATGCCGGGGCGCTCTGGCGTGGCGTTCCTGACCGAGGTGCGCGACCGCTGGCCCGAGGCGGTGCGGATCATCATCACCGGATTTACCGAGACCAATGACATGATCGCGGCGATCAATGAGGCGGGCATCTATCAGTTCGTCACCAAGCCCTGGCATCCCGATCACCTGCTGATGACCGCCAAGAATGCCGCCGACCTCTTTCGCCTGAGCCGCGAGCATGAGCGGATGTCGCTGGAGATGCGCTATCTGGCGCGCAATGTCGAAAGCAAGCTGGAGCAGCAGCGCCGGGCGCTGCGCGAGGGGCTGGGCTTTGAAAAGGTGTTGCGCGCGCCCAATTCGCCGCTCAATGCGGTGATCGCGCAGGCGCGGCAATATGCGAGCTTCGATGTGCCGGTGTTGATCACCGGCGAGGTGGGCACCGGCAAGGCGGCGCTGGCGCGGGCGATGCATTACGGCTCTTTGCGGGCGGATCGGCCGTTTCAGGAAATCGACTGCACCGGGGTCGAGGATGATATTCTGGAGCTTGAGCTTTTCGGCGCGCGGCGCGGGGCGATTGCGGGGCTTCAGACCGGCAAGGTGGGGCTCTTGCAGAAGGCGGATCGGGGGACGCTGTTTCTCAATGGTCTGGCTGGGCTGAGCCCGCGGATGCAATTGGCGCTCTTGCGCGTGGCGCGCGAGGGGTCATTTCGCCCACTAGGCAGCCATGAGACGCAACGGGTCGATCTGCGCCTTTTGGGGGGGGCGGATCGCGACCTGCGCGCCGAGGTGGCAGAGGGGCGGTTTCGCGCCGATCTCTATCATGCGCTGGCGCGCACCACGCTTGAGGTGCCGCCGCTGCGCGAGCGGCCGGGGGACCTGGGCATTCTGGCGCAAAGCCTCTTGTTCGAGGCGGCGGCGGCGCATGGCAAGCCGGTGCATGGTCTGTCGGAGGATGCGATCCGGTTTCTGGCGGGCTATGACTGGCCCGGCAATCTGCGCGAATTGGAAAACGAGATCACGCGGATGTTGATCTTTTCGCAAGTCAGCCTGCTGGGGCCGGAGCTGATTTCGCGGCATATCCTGCAGGCGGCACCGGGAGCGCGGCCCGATCTGGCGCTGGATGCGGTGCTGGCGGGGCGTGGCACGCTCAAGGATCGGGTGGAAGAGGTCGAGGCGCGTATCCTGCGCGAGACCCTGACGCGGCTGAAATGGAACAAGAGCCGCGCGGCGCAGGAGCTGGACCTGAGCCGCGTGGGCCTGCGCGCCAAGATCGAGCGCTACGGGATCGAGGAACCGGGCAAGGTGCCCCAATCCGACCCCCAATCAGAGGAGGAGTGAGCCATGTGTCTGGGTATACCCGGTCAGATCGTTGCGGTGACGGATGCCGCCCGGATGATGGCCATGGCCGAGGTGGCGGGCGTGCGGCGTGCGGTCAATGTGGCCTGTATCGCGCAGGGGCCGCTTGAGGATCTCGTGGGGCAATGGGCGCTCATCCATGTGGGCTTTGCCATGGCGGTGATCGACGAGGACGAGGCCGCCAAGACGCTGGAGGCGCTGCGGGGCCTGGGCGAGGCGCAGGAAACGCTGGAGGCGATGGCGGCGGGCGATGCGGCACTGGAGGGTCAGATATGAAATATGCCGACGAGTTTCGCGATCCCCGGGCTGCGCGCGCGCTGTTGGACAAGATTGCCGATGTGACCGCCGCCATCGGGGCCACGGCGGAAAACCCCAAGCGGATCATGGAGATTTGCGGCGGGCATACCCATGCGATCTTTCGCTATGGTCTCGACAAGCTGGTGCCGGAGGGGCTGGATTTCATCCATGGCCCCGGCTGTCCGGTCTGCGTGTTGCCGATGGCGCGGGTCGATGAATGTGTCGAACTGGCCGAAGACCCGCGTGTGATCTTTACCACCTTTGGCGATGCGATGCGCGTGCCGGGGAGCCGCAAGAGCCTGTTGCAGGCCAAGGCCGAGGGCGCGGATATTCGCATGGTCTATTCGCCGCTCGATGCGCTGGAAATCGCGCGGCGCAACCCGGCGCGCGAGGTTGTTTTCTTTGGTCTGGGGTTCGAGACGACGACGCCTTCGACGGCGCTGTCGATCCAAGCGGCGGCGGCCGAGGGGCTGGCGAATTTCAGCGTCTTTTGCAATCACATCACCGTGCCGCCGCCCATCAAGGCGCTGCTTGATGATCCCTACATGCGGCTTGATGGTTTTGTCGGGCCGGGGCATGTGTCGATGGTGATCGGCATCCATCCCTATGATTTCATTGCCCGCGATTATGGCAAGCCCATCGTTGTCGCGGGGTTCGAGCCGCTCGACCTCTTGCAATCGGTGCTGATGGTGCTGGAACAGATCCGCGACGGGCGGGCGGAGGTGGAAAACCAATATGCCCGCGTGGTGCCTGAACATGGCAATCCGGTGTCACTGGCGGCGATGGCCGATGTCTACGAGCCGCGCCCCTCGTTCGAGTGGCGGGGTCTGGGCGAGATTGACGCAAGCGGTCTGCGTATCCGCCCCGCCTATGCCGCCTATGACGCGGAGGTGAAATTCGGCGTGGGCTATGGTGCCGCGCGCCGCAACGTGCCCGAGCCCGAGGGATGCGCCTGCGGAGCGGTGATGACGGGACGGATCAAGCCCGTGGCCTGTCCGCAATTCGGGCGCGGTTGCACGCCTGAGATGCCTTTGGGCGCGCTGATGGTCAGTTCGGAAGGGGCCTGTGCTGCCTATTACCAATATGGCGGCGCGCGGGCCGAGGCGGTCTAGGGGGCGCAGCCCCCGCGCCTGTGGCGCTCGTCCGGAGTATTTATGGAAAGATGAAAACATGAGCTTGAGGGATACGCGGGTCACGCTGGCCCATGGCGGTGGCGGCACGGCGATGCGCGATCTGATCGAAGAGGTGTTCACTTCGGTCTTTGCGCCCGAGATGATGGAAGATCAGGCGCGGCTGATAGCGGCGGGATTGCAAGAACCGGGCGCGCGGCTGGCCTTTACCACAGACAGTTTCGTGGTCGATCCGGTCGAATTTCCGGGCGGCGATATTGGCACCATCGCGGTGTGCGGCACGGTCAACGATCTGGCGGTGGGGGGCGCGCGGCCCCTCTGGCTGTCGGCGGCGTTCATCATCGAAGAGGGGACCGAAGTGGCGCTCTTGCGGCGGGTCGTGGCCTCGATGCAGGCCGAGGCCGAGGCGGCGGGGGTGCGCATCGTGACAGGCGACACCAAGGTGGTCGGGCGCGGCATGGCCGACAAGCTCTTCGTGACCACCGCCGGTGTGGGGGTGATCCCGCCGGGGCGTGATTTGCAGGCGGCTCATATCTGCGCGGGCGATGTGGTGCTGGTCAATGGCGTGCTGGGCGACCACGGCGCGGCGATTCTGGCGGCGCGGGGAGATATGGCTCTGTCGGCCGATCTCGTGTCGGACTGTCAGGGATTGGGGCATCTGATGGAGGCTGTCCTGGCGGCGGCGCCGGGCATACGCGCGGCCCGCGATGCGACGCGGGGTGGGGTGGCCTCGGTGCTCAATGAGATGGCGGCGGCGGCGGGCCTGGCGATCGAGATCGACGAGGCGGTTTTGCCGCTGCGCACAGAAGTGCGCGGGATGTGCGAGATCCTTGGGCTTGATCCGCTCTATCTGGCCAATGAGGGGCGCGTGGTGGTGGTCGTGCCCGAGGCCGAGGCCGAGGCGGCCCTGGCGGCGATGCGCGCGCGCCCCGATGGCACCGGGGCGGTGGCGATTGGCCGCGTGATGCCGGGCCGCGCCGGGCAGGTCACGATGCGCACGCTCTTTGGCGGAGCACGGATCGTCGATATGCTGGTGGGAGAGCAATTGCCGCGCATCTGCTGAGGCGCGGGGGCGGCTCTCTCAATGCAGGATTGCGTCCGCCCCTGCCGCCAGCGACAGGATGATGGTGACGGTCAGCAGCACCGAGAGCGCCCCCAGAATGAGGCCGAAGAAGGTGACGAGCCCGTCGCGTTCGACGATGCCCACGCCCACGGTGAAGAGCGAGACCGCCGGGAACCAGCCGCTGAGCGGCACCGGCAGAAAAAGCGCGAAGGCGATCACGAAGAGTACAAGGCCAAGTGGACGCTCGTTGCGGCGCGCAAAGAGCGTGATGTAGCGCGGCCTAAGAATACGTTCGAGCCGCCGCGTGATGGGACGTAGCCGCAGCACGCCGCGTCGCAGCCGATCCTGATCTATGCGCAGGCCTGAGAGCACCCGAGGCAGGCGGACATGCGGATAGCCCAAGAACATCTGGCCGGTCGTGACCAGCAAGGGCAGGGCGGTCAAGAGCGTGGTGCCGGGGGGCAGCGGCAAGAGCGTGACCAGTGAAAACACCACGATGGCCCAGCCGAAAGAGGTCTCGCCCAAGGCGGTGAGCAGGGTGCCCAGGGTCAGTGTTCCGGCGCGATGCTGGGCGCGCGAGGTTCGCAGGATCGGAAGCGACAGCGACGGTCGTTTCCGCTTGGCCTTTTTGCCTGTCATGCTGCGCCTCTCACAATCCCGGGCGACATATCGGATGCTCTGCGCCCGAATTCAATCGCTGCTTTGTGTCTAGTCGGGAATGATGACGAATAGACATCGAAATGTGTTGCGCCCCCTTATCTTTGGGGGGCGGCGCACCTAGCTCTGGCGATGGTGCGCGCGGGCAGGGGCCGGGGCGCTCAGGACAAGGCAATATTCCAGATGGCGCAGGATTTGATGCTCGTGGCTGCAGGCCTCGTGTTGTTGTTCGTGGGTGGGGAGGCGCTGGTGCGGGGCGCTGTGGCCATGGCCGAGCGGATGGGCGTATCCAAGCTCTTGATCGGGTTGGTGATCGTGGGCTTTGGCACCTCGACGCCCGAGTTGCTGGTATCGGTCAATGCCGCCCTCGACGGGGCGCCGGAAATCGCGCTTGGCAATGTCGTGGGCTCGAACATCGCCAATATCCTGCTCATCCTCGGTTTGGCGGCGGTGATTGCACCGATCATGGGCTGGGCCCGCACGGCGGTGCGCGAGGCCTTGGTGGCGACGCTTGTCAGTCTCACTGCCTTTGCGCTGGTGCAAGGTGCAGTGATCAGCCGGATGGAAGGGATCGCCATGTTGCTGGTCATGGTTGGCTATCTGGTGGCGAGCTACTGGTTGGAGCGGCGTGACCGTTCGGCGCAGACATTCCAGCATGAGGCGGAGGCGTTCGAAGGTCTGCCCGTTGGGCGGCCCTGGTTGCCAGTGCTGCTGGCCTTGGGCGGTATCGCGGCGCTGGTGCTCGGCGCGGATCTGTTGGTCGAGGGGGCGGTGAACATTGCGCGTGTCTTTGGCGTGCCCGACGCGGTGATCGGGCTGTCGCTGGTCGCGGTCGGCACCTCCTTGCCGGAACTGGCGACCGCTATCGTTGCCGCGATCCGGCGGCAATCCGATGTGGTCTTGGGCAATGTGATCGGTTCCAACATCTTTAACATCCTGGCCATTCTAGGGGTGACGGTGGTGATCCAACCTATCGAGGTCAGCGCGCGGTTTCGCGAGATCGACACGCCGGTGATGCTGGGGGCGGCGCTCTTGCTCTTGGCGTTGCTCTTTGCCACGCGCGGGATTGGCCGGATCTGGGGTGCTGCGATGCTGGCGATTTATGCGGCCTATATGGTGTTTCTCTTTGCCGGCGGCATGGTCGCCTGAGCCGAGCGCGTACCCCGGCGAAAACCTGCCCCGTGATGGGCAAGCTTCGATTCCCAATTCCTGAAATTCCAGCTATTTCAGGGATATGGATATTGTTCTTGTCACGACGATCATTGCGTCGCTCTTCTTGGTCATTGCGGCTGCTGACCCTTTGGCGGCGCGGCTGCGGCTGCCCTATAGCGTGATTCTCGCCTGTCTGGGGATGTTGATCGGGGTGGGGGCGATCTTTTTCCTGCGCACCGAATTGACCGATGCGCTCAATCCGGTGGCCGAGGCCATTCTGGGGCTGCCGATCCGGTCGAACGTGTTTCTTTACGTCTTTCTGCCAACGCTGCTCTTTCAGGTCACGCTTGGGGTCAACCCGCGCAGGATGATGGACGACTGGGTGCCAATTCTGGTGTTGGCGGTGGTGGCAGTCGTGGTGGCGACGCTGGCGGTGGGCTATGCCTTGGCC
Organism: uncultured Roseovarius sp.; assembly: GCF_963972555.1. Taxonomy (NCBI): domain Bacteria; kingdom Pseudomonadati; phylum Pseudomonadota; class Alphaproteobacteria; order Rhodobacterales; family Roseobacteraceae; genus Roseovarius; species uncultured Roseovarius sp. The sequence goes on along the minus strand of NZ_CAXAUM010000005.1, from coordinate 136,031 downwards.
TGGGCCAGTGCGCTGCCTCTGGTGGCCTGCCTGCTGATCGGCGCGATTGTCAGCACGACGGACCCATCGGCGGTGGTGGGGATTTTCCGCTCGATTTCGGCACCGCGCCGGTTGTCGCGGATCATCGAGGGCGAGAGCCTCTTGAATGACGCGGCGGCCATTGCGCTCTTTGGTCTCTTCATGGCGTTCGTGATGTTGGGGGTTCCGGACCCGAGTTTTCAGGACGCCCTCGCGCAGTTTCCGGTGCTGATCGCAGGTGGGGCCGTGGCGGGCTGGCTGATCGCGCGGATCGCCGTGTGGCTGATGGCGCTGATGGCGCGCTACGAGCTGGCGGTGATCTCGGTCTCGGTCGCGTTGCCCTATCTCGCCTATATCGGTGCGGAACAGAGCATCGGGGCCTCGGGTGTGATCGCGGTCGTGGCGGCGGGGCTCACACTGAACCTCACGGGGCCCGCGCGATTGCCGCCGCTGATCTGGACCAACCTGCGCGAGGTCTGGGATTTGCTGGCGCATTGGGCGGGGGCGCTCATCTTTATCCTTGCCGCGCTCCTGATCCCGCGCCTGCTGGAGGAGGTGCGGGCAGGGGATTTCGTGCTGATCCTTGTGGTCATCGCGGCGGCCATCGCGGCGCGGGCGGTGATCCTCTTTGGTCTCATGCCGGTGCTGAGCTTTCTGCGGCTCTCTCCTGTGGTGGAGCGGCCTTATCGTGTGGCAATCCTCTGGGGGGGATTGCGCGGCGCGGTCACGCTGGCGCTTGCCCTTGCCGTGACCGAGAGTTTCCGGGTGCCGGTCGAGGTCAAGCGGTTGGTGGGTATTCTGGCCACCGGCTTTACCCTCTTTACGCTGTTGGTGCAGGGCACGACGCTCCGATGGGTGATCGGACGATTGGGACTGGATCGCCTCTCGCCGCTGGATCAGGCGTTGAGCAATCAGGTGATCGCCGTGGCGCTTCAGACCGTGCGTGCGGATGTGGCGCGCACCGCCGAGAATTATGAACTGACGCGCGAAACGGTGCGTTCGGAGGCCAAGCGCTTTGCCGAGCGGCTGGACCGGGCGGTCGAGACCGCCGAAGAAGGGGCCGAAATACAGGACCGCGACCGCATCACGCTGGGGCTTATTGCCCTTTCGGGGGCAGAGCGCGATACCATTCTGGCGCGGTTTCGCGAACAGGCGATTTCGGCGCGGTTGTCGGAGCAGATCCTGACCGAGGCGGATCGGTTGATCGAGGCGACCCGCTCGGGTGGGCGCACCGGCTATCAACGCGCGGCGCGGCGCAGTCTGCGGTTTGGGCGCGCCTTTCGCTTTGCGGTGCTGCTGAACAATCGGTTGCGGATTTCGCGTCCTCTGGCGCTGATGACGGCGGACCGGTTCGAGGTGCTGCTGTCGCAGCGCCTGATCCTGCGCGACCTGAGCGGGTTCATCGACGGGCGTATCCGGCGCATCCATGGCAAGCGGGTGGCCGACCTCTTGCACGAGCTGCTGGCGCGGCGGCAAGAGGCGGTGGAAACCGCACTTGAGGGGCTGCGCCTGCAATATCCCGGCTATGCCGAGGAACTGGAGCGCCGGTTCATTCGCCGCACCGCGCTGCGGCTGGAAGAGCGCGAATATGGCATGTTGCGTGAGGATGGGCTGATCGGCGCGGAACTGCACGTGGCCTTGATGCAGGATATTGCCACGCGCCGCCTGCGCGAGGAACAACGCCCCAAGCTGGACGTGGCCGTGCAAAAGGCCGAACTGGTGCGGCAATTCCCGCTCTTTGCCGATCTCGACGAGCGCAGTTTGCGGCAACTGACGCGCGCGCTGCGCACGCGCTATGTCAACGAGGGCGATGTGATCCTGCGCAAGGATACGCCCGCGCGGCGCGTGTTCTTTATCGCCTCTGGCGCCGTGGAACTGGCGGTTGCGGGGCAGACATGGCGTTTGGGACGGGGCGAGATGTTTGGCCAGATGGCCATCCTGATGCAGAAACCGCGCCGCACGGCGGCAACGGCGATCTCCTCCTCGACCTTGCTGGTGCTGGACGAGGCGCGGTTTCGGCGGCTGCTCAAGCGCAGCGCGGGGTTGCAAGAGGCGGTGCGTCAAAGCGCCAAGGCGCGCGGGGTCAAGACCGATGCCTTCATCATCCCGGAGTTGATCGCACAAGACTAAAGGCCCCGCGACCCACCATTGCCGCGTTGCGGCAATAAGGGCTTGGCATCCGGGGGCGGGTCCGTTAAACGCCGGCGATAATCGCATGGACCCGGGTGCAAGCCCCGGGTGGCTCTTCCGGCCGCCTATCCGCCGGATCATTGAACCCTATCAAGATGCACAATCGGGCCGCGCACCGGCTGGCCGGATCAGGGACGGATTTCACATGATTTCAATAGATGCCTATCGGGCGCAATGGTTTGGCAATATCCGGGGCGATCTGCTCTCGGGTCTGGTGGTGGCGCTTGCGCTCATCCCAGAGGCGATTGCCTTTTCGATCATCGCGGGCGTGGACCCGAAGATTGGGCTTTATGCCAGTTTCTCGATTGCTGTGATCACGGCGATCACCGGTGGGCGGCCCGGCATGATTTCCGCCGCTACTGCGGCAACGGCGGTTTTGATGGTGACACTGGTCCGGGATTTCGGGCTGGAATACCTGCTGGCTGCAACGGTGCTGGCCGGGCTTATTCAGATCGGGATGGGGGTGCTGCGGCTGGGGTTCGTGATGCGCTATGTGTCGAAATCGGTGATGACCGGGTTCGTCAACGCGCTCGCTATTCTGATCTTCATGGCGCAGTTACCGGAACTCGATCCGCGGAGCGTGCCTTGGATCACTTATCCGTTGGTCGCGGCGGGGCTGGGGATCATTTACCTTTTCCCGCTTTTGACCAAGGCGGTTCCATCGCCGCTGGTGACGATCATCGTGCTGACAGCGCTCACGCTCGCACTTGGCCTAGATGTGCGTACCGTGGGCGACATGGGCGCGCTGCCCGACACATTGCCGGTATTCCTGATCCCCGACATTCCGCTGACGTTTCAAACGCTGATGATCATTCTGCCCTATTCTGTGGCGGTGGCGGTCGTGGGGCTGCTCGAGAGCCTGATGACCCAGAATATCGTCGACGATCTGACCGACACGAAATCGAACCGTAGCCAAGAGATGATCGGGCAGGGGATTGCCAATAGCGCCACCGGGTTTATCGGCGGCATGGCGGGCTGTGCGATGATCGGGCAGTCGATCATCAACGTCAAGTCGGGCGGGCGCGGGCGACTGTCGTCCTTTGTGGCGGGTCTGTTCCTGCTGATCCTCGTGGTGGGTCTGGGGGATGTGGTCAGCCTCATTCCGATGGCGGCGCTGGTGGCGATCATGATCATGGTCTCGATCGGCACGTTTTCCTGGTCCTCGATCAGGAACCTGCGCGAGCATCCGCGCTCGTCCTCGATCGTGATGATCGCGACGGTGGTGACAGTGGTCTATACCCACAACCTCGCCATCGGGGTGCTGGTGGGGGTGCTCTTGTCGGGCATCTTCTTTGCCGGCAAGATCGCGCAGCTTTTCCGGGTTACGTCAGAGATTTCAAAGGATGGGCGCGAACGCATTTACCGGGTAGAGGGGCAGCTTTTCTATGGCTCCGTCGAGGATTTCATGAATGCCTTTGATTTTCGTGAGGCGCTTGAGAAGGTCGTGATCGACGTGAGTGCGGCGCATATCTGGGATATTTCATCGGTGCAGGCGCTCGACATGGCGGTATTGAAATTCCGCCGTGACGGGGCCGAGGTGGAAATCCGCGGCATGAATGCGGCCTCTGAGACCATCGTGGACAAGCTGGCGGAACATGACAAGCCGGGGGCCATCGACAAGTTGATGGAGCATTGAGGGAGGAGAGCGACATGACGGACAAGATCATCGCCTTGGTCGATGGCTCGATCTATTCGGCCTCGGTCTGCGAACATGCGGCGTGGATCGCAGAGCGTACCGGTGCGCCGGTTGAGCTCTTGCATGTCTTGGGGCGGCGCGAGGGGGCAGAGACCTCTGACCTGTCGGGGTCGATCCGGCTGGGTGCGCGCACGGCGCTACTGGAGGAACTGGCAGCGCTAGACGCGCAACGCGCCAAGTTGGTGGCGCATCGGGGGCGGGCCATTCTGGACGATGCGCACGCCCTCTTGGAGGGGGCGGGCGTGACCGACGTAACCACGCGGTTGCGCCATGGCGATATCGTCGAGACGGTCGCCGAGGTCGAACAGGAGGCGCGCGTGATCCTGATCGGCAAACGCGGCGAGGCGGCGGATTTTGCCAAAGGGCATCTGGGATCGAACCTTGAGCGGATCGTGCGCGCTTGTCACAAGCCGGTCTTTGTTGCGGCCCGGGCCTTTCGGCCCATTGAGAAGGTGTTGCTGGCCTATGACGGGGGCACCTCGGCGATGAAGGCCGTGGATCACATCGCGCGCAGCCCGCTCTTTGCGGGGCTGAGGGTGCATGTGGTCACGGTGGGCGCGGCCACGCCGGAGGTCAAGAAGGGGCTGGAGGATGCCCGTGCGCTCTTGGCCGCGGCGGGGATCGTGGCCGAGACTGGCGTGATCGCAGGACAGCCCGAAACCGCGCTTGGCAAGCTGGTGGACGAGGCGGGTTTCGACATGGTGGTGATGGGCGCCTATGGCCACAGCCGCATCCGCAGCCTGATCATCGGCTCGACCACGACGGAGATGGTGCGGTCTTGCAAAGTGCCGGTGGTTCTGCTTCGCTGACTGGGGCTGACAGGCTGACTCCTGGTCGAGGGTCAAACGGTCGTTAGCGCCCCAGTATCTCGAAATGCGCCTCGGTCGGCACGCAGGCGGCCCCGTTGATCGGCAGGATGTCTTGCGGGCAGGCCGACATGGCCACCACGCAATCCATCACCGCGCGCAGCACGACGAAATCCCCCGGCTTGCTGAGGGGCGTGCCCCAAGAGGTGTGCCCTTCGGGATCGACGGGAATATTCATCCAGAGATTCAGCGGGCTGGGTGTCTCGGCGCTGCTCAGGCCCAACTGGCGCAGGGCGGCGTGCAGGTTGTCGGTGCAGTTGTCGTGATAGTCCGTGCAGCCCAAGAGCCCGTAGCGATAATCGTCGCAGGCGGCGATCAGCGTGTCGTGGCGGCCCATGGAACTGTCTTCTTCGAACATCAGAATGGGACGGCGGCGGTTGGTGACAAGCGCGTCGCCCGCCGTGGGAAAGATGCGGCCTAAGGTGGGGCGGATATGTTCCATTGACATGAATTCGCCCATGTCATCGGCGCTGAAAGCCCAGGTATCCACCACCTGCGCGCCATGGGTGTTTACGATGCGAACAGCCTCTCCGGCGCTCAATCGCGTGGCCTTGCCGCGCCGGGCGGGTATGGTTTGGAGGGTGGGAGACATGCCTGCGCCTTTCCTGACAGCTAAAGATAAGCTAACAGCTTGCGGCCCCATGCCAAGGACAAATCATGGGTCACTTTCGCGATAGTTGGGAGTGTCTTTGGGAGGGATTGGTAGCGGAGGAGGGACTCGAACCCCCGACACGCGGATTATGATTCCGCTGCTCTAACCAACTGAGCTACTCCGCCAAACCGTGCGGCTAGGTAAGACAGCCCGCGCCAAGCGTCAAGGGCGAAAATGGCGGGGTTCGCGCACTTGTGGTGGGGCGGGGTTTGTTTCATGATCCCGACCATGACAGGTTATAACCCCGCCATTCTCAACGAAATCGCCGCAATCGTCGGTGCCGCGCATGTGGCGGCCGGGGCAGAGGCCGCGCAGTGGTCGCAGGACTGGCCGGGGTTGACCCAATGGCAGCCTCTTGCGGTGGCGCGACCTGCGAATACGGGCGAGGTGGCGGCGCTGGTGTGGCTGGCCAATGCTCGGCGGCTGCCCATCGTGCCGGTGTCGGGCAATACCAACCTCGTCAAGGGAACGGTGGCGGAGGGGGCGCTGATGCTCTCGCTCGACCGGATGTCGGCCATTCGCGAGATTCGGGCCGATGCGCGGGTGGCGGTGGTTGAGGCAGGGGTGATCCTGGCCACGCTGCATGCGGCGGCGGCAGAGCATGACCTGATCTTTCCGCTCAGTTTCGGGGCGCGCGGGTCGGCGATGGTGGGCGGTGTGCTCTCGACCAATGCGGGCGCCTCGAATGTGCTGCGCTATGGCAATACGCGCGATCTCTGCCTGGGGCTGGAGGTGGTGACGCCGACAGGCGAGGTGATGAACCTGATGAGTGCGCTTCACAAGAACAATTCGGGCTATGACCTGCGCCATCTGATGATCGGGGCGGAAGGCACGCTCGGGATCATCACGGCGGCGGTGCTCAAACTCTTTCCGCGCCCGCGTGCCTATGCCACGGCGATGGTGGCCGTGCCCACGGTCGGGGCGGCGCTCCGGTTGCTGCATCGTTTGCAAGACGAGACGGGCGGTGCGGTGGAGGCGTTTGAATATATACCGCGTTCGTTTCTGACGGTGTTGTTGCAGCGGTTTCCGCAGATGCGGCCGCCGTTTGAAAAGTCTTATGATGTCAATGTCTTGGTAGAGTTGGGTGGGCGGGCGCCGCGGGATGTGATGCCGGATGCTTCAGGTACTGTGCCGATCTCGGCCCATCTTGAGGCGGTTCTGGCGGGGTTTTACGAGGAAGGGCTGATTCTCGACGCTGTTGTGGCACAGAGTGAGGCGCAGCGCGCGGAAATCTGGGCTCGGCGCGAGGCCTCGGCCCAAATTCTGCGCGTGCGCAAGCCGGTGGTCGAGAATGACATCGCGGTGGCGACAGACCGGATGGAAGAGCTGATCGCGCGCATTCAAAGTGTCAGCCAAGCAATTGATCCAGATATAGAAAACACTGGTGTTGCACATCTGGGCGATGGCAATCTGCACTATGTCGGCTGGCCCTCGCGTGATGATCCGGCGCTGTGCCGGGCGGTGCAAGAGGCGGTGGAGCGCGAAGTGATCGCCCTTGGCGGCAGTTTTTCGGCGGAACATGGCATCGGCCTGTCGAAACTGCCCGCGATGGCAGCGCATAAAGACCCCGCCGCTCTTGCGATGATGCGTGCGATCAAAGCGGCGGTGGACCCGAACGGGATCATGAACCCCGGAAAACTAATTCCGGATCAGTAGGTTAGCTACGCCAGTCGAAAAATCCCGGGCCGGCCGCCGCGAGCAGTTTGGCGGCCATGGCGCGACCCAACTCGGCCCCGTCCTCGATCGGGGCGGATTGGTCGTCTGTCAGGCTCTCGCTGCCATCAGGTCGCAGGATTTCGCCGCGCAGACGCAAGGTATTGCCGCTGAGTTCGGCCAGACCGGCAATCGGCGTCTCGCAGGAGCCATCAAGGGCTGCAAGGAAAGCGCGTTCAGAAACAAGGCGTTGGCCGGTTTCCTTGTGGTGAATGGCGGCCAGCATATCGGCGGCGCGATGGTCGTCGGCGCGGCGTTCGATGCCAATCGCCCCTTGGGCCACGGCGGGCAGCATGACGTCCGCCTCAATCGCGCAGGTGGCCACCTCGGATCGGCCAAGGCGGTTGAGACCGGCCATCGCGAGAAAGGTGCACGCGGCCACGCCGTCGGCCAATTTCTTCAATCTTGTCTGGACGTTACCGCGAAACTCGACAACCTCGAGATGCGGATAGGCGACCAGAACCTGGGCCTTGCGCCGCAAGGAGGAGGTGCCGACAAGCGAGCCTGCGGGCAAATCCGCCAGAGAGCGCGCGGAAGGCGAGACAAACGCGTCGCGGACGTCCTCGCGCGGCAGGTAGGTGTCAAGCAAGAGCCCCTCGGGTTGCAGGACGGGCATGTCCTTCATCGAGTGCACGGCGATGTCGATGTCGCCGGTCAAAAGCGCCTGTTCAATTTCGCGGGTAAAGAGACCCTTGCCGCCGATCTCTTTCAAGGGGCGGTCGATGATCTGATCGCCGGTCGTCTTTATAACAACGATTTCAAAGGCTTCTTCGGGCAAATCAAAGGCCGCGCCGAGGCGCGCGCGCGTCTCGTGGGCCTGAGCAAGGGCCAGAGGCGATCCGCGGGTGCCGATCTTGAGCGGGTGGGACGGGGTGGGCAAATCACGTGTCATGGCGCAGGTTTAGACGTGACAAAGCGACGTGGCAAGCGCCTGACGCTTGACATCTGGAAGTGTCAAGGCGACCACAGACAAAACGGAGGACAAGATGCCCGCGCAAAAGACCATTCTGAGAGCCCTCGCCGGGGAAACCCTGCCCACACCGCCCATCTGGATGATGCGGCAGGCAGGGCGCTATTTGCCGGAATACCGGGCCACGCGGGAAGAGGCGGGTGATTTTCTTTCCTTGTGCTATAACAGTGACTTGGCGACCGAAGTTACACTGCAACCGATCCGCAGATACGGGTTTGATGCGGCGATTCTCTTTGCTGATATTCTGCTTTTGCCGCAGGCTCTTGGGGCGGATTTGTGGTTTGTGACGGGCGAAGGACCGCGGCTCTCGACCATTACGGACCGGGCGGGGCTGGAAAAACTGAAACCCGTGGACGAGATTCACGAGGCGTTAAATCCGGTCTATCAGACCGTGCGCAACCTTGCCGGGGCACTTCCCGAGGAAACGACGTTGATCGGATTCGCGGGTGCGCCCTGGACGGTGGCGACCTATATGATCGCCGGGCGCGGGACGCCAGATCAGGGCCCAGCGCATGCGCTCAAGGCTGAAAACAAAGAGGTTTTCGAGGGGATCATCGAGATTCTGACGGCGGGAACGATTGAATACCTCTCAGCGCAGATCGCGGCGGGCGCAGAGGTGATCAAGCTCTTTGACAGCTGGGCCGGATCGCTGAAAGGTGACGATTTCGAGAACTATGCGGTCGCACCGGCCAAGCGGATCATTTCAGAGCTGAAGGCGCGGCATCCGGGCATTCCAGTGATCGCGTTTCCCCGAGAAGCGGGCGATAACTATATGGGATTCCATGCGAAAACCGGTGCTGATTGCGTGGCGGTCGATGATTCTGTGAGCGCGGAATGGGCGGCGGAAAACGTCCAGAAGGATGGCTGCGTTCAGGGAAATCTCAAGTCTTCCCATATGGTTACGGGTGGAGAGGCACTGGTGCGCGAGACCCGGAAGATTGTCGAGGCGTTCCGGGGCGGCCCGCATATTTTCAACCTTGGCCATGGCATCACGCCTGATGCGGACCCGGACAATGTGCAACTGATGATCGACACGGTTCGGGGCGGTTGACCTTACAAAACGTAAGGTTTGTCAGGGGATTTTGTAAGGTCGCGGGCGGCGGGCCGGTCAGTTTCGGAACGTCAACGATTTTTTAAGATGTCTTGGGCACGGTCGTGGCAGGTTGCAGCACAGGAGCAGACCATGCCCATGACCCATCCGCCACCCGCATCCCGCGCCAAATGCGACCATAGGCGATGTCGCCACTGAGCGCGCCAAGCCGGGGGACCGGTCACAGTCTGGATGTCGGAGGACCTGGCGATGAACAGACACTACCGAGACACGCGCAAGATTGATCCAAGCCGGGGCAGCACGCTGGGCGATGGCACGCCCAATGACGCCGACCGGGTGGAAATTGGACCTACGCAACTGGCCTATGGCGAATGGGCGGTGGCGGGGCTGGAACTGCCGGATTTGCCCGCGATGCGGAAATTCCGCTGGGAGAGGCTGACGGCGGCGATTGGGGCGCGGGACTATGCCGGGCTGTTGCTGTTCGATCCGCTCAATATCCGCTATGCGACCGACAGCACCAATATGCAGCTGTGGAACACGCATAACCCGTTTCGTGCCGTGCTGCTCTGTGCCGATGGCTATATGGTAATCTGGGACTACAAGAATTCGCCGTTTCTGTCGCGGTTCAATCCGCTGGTGCGCGAGGCGCGGTCGGGGGCGGACCTGTTCTATTTCGACCGGGGCGACAAGGTGGATGTGGCCGCCGATGTCTTTGCCCGCGATGTGGCCGCACTCTTGGCTGAGCATTGCCCCGGCAACCGGCGGCTGGCGGTGGACAAGGTGATGCTGCACGGGCTGCGCGCGCTGGAGGCGCAGGGGCTGACGATCATGGAAGGAGAAGAGGTCACGGAAAAGACCCGCGCCATCAAGGGACCGGACGAGATCAAGGCCATGCGCTGTGCGAGCCACGCCTGCGAGGCGGCGGTGGCGGAGATGGAGCGGTTTGCCCGGCAGGCGGTGCCGGGAGGCGGGGTCAGCGAGGATGATATCTGGGCGGTGCTGCATGCCGAGAATATCCGGCGCGGTGGCGAGTGGATCGAGACGCGCCTCTTGGCGAGCGGGCCGCGCACGAATCCGTGGTTTCAGGAATGTGGGCCACGCATTGTGCAGAATAACGAGATCGTGGCCTTTGATACCGATCTGATCGGCAGTTACGGCATTTGCGTCGACATCAGCCGGACCTGGTGGATTGGCGACGCGGCCCCGCGCCCCGATATGGTGGCGGCGATGCGCCATGCGCGCGAGCATATCGAAGCCAATATGGCGATGCTGCGCCCCGGTGTGACGATACCGGAGTTGATCGCGGGCTGTCATCAGTTGGAGGAGAAGTATCAGGCGCAGAAATACGGCTGCATGATGCATGGCGTGGGCCTCTGTGATGAGTGGCCGCTTGTTGCCTATGCCGACAAGGCTGTGGCGGGCGCGTTCGATTATGCGCTGGAGCCGGGGATGGTGCTCTGTGTTGAGGCGCTGGTGAGCGAGGCGGGCAGCGATTTCTCGATCAAGCTGGAGGATCAGGTTCTCATCACGGAAGGTGGCTATGAGAACCTGACGCGCTATCCGTTCGATGCGGCGTTGATGGGGGCCGCTTAGGGCGCGTTGCGCTCGATCGAAACACACCTGTCCCGGGCTTGGCCCGGGACCTCGCCGAGGCGTGGAGGCCCCGGGTCAAGCCCGGGGCGATGTGAGCTCGATCAGACGCAAGCTGCTCTAACGGGGCTGACCCGCGCCTGTCCAATGCGAGCGCAGGACATTGCCGTGCCAGTCTTCGAGGGCCGGGGGCTGAGTGGTGTTTTCGGCTGGTGGGGCAGGGGCCAGAGCCGCGACGGTCAAGGCCGCGAGCAGGATGGCGGCGATGGGCACAAGCGCGGGTGCCTGCGGGGCGCGGTCCGGAGCGCTGGCGTTGTGGCAGAGGTTTTGGGGCATGGTCCGATCCTTTTGTTGGGTGGACCAGAGATAGGTGCTGGGTATAAATTCCAGAAACGAATTTATGTAGGATTTTAAATCACGCATTGTGATGAATTTGCGCGGTGCTTTGCGGCCTGGTCGGAGGCGTGTCGAGCGCCGGGTCGTGCAGGCAGGCGCGGTCGCGCCCGGCAGCTTTGGCGCGGTAGAGCGCGCGGTCGGCGCGTTGCAGCCCTGCGTCGAGCGTATCGCCAGCCAAGAGCGCGGCCACGCCGAAGCTCGCCGTGAGGGTTTGCGGGCCGGTATCGAGAAAAACCGGGCTTTGACGGATGCGGCGGGCGAGGCGCTGAGCGGCGAGGTGACCATTCGCCATGGTGGTTGCCGGCATCAGGATCACGAATTCCTCGCCCCCCATGCGGGCCGCGAGATCGCTCTTGCGGCAATTGGCCTGCAGGAGGGTCGCGAAGTGGTGTAGCGCCAGATCGCCGGCGGCATGGCCATGGCGGTCATTGAAGCGTTTGAACTGGTCGATGTCGGCCAAGATCAAGGCGCAGGGGCGGAGGCTGTCGCCGGGCACGCTGGCGTGCAGGCTGGCGCGATTGCGCAGGCCGGTGAGCGAATCGTGATGCAGCGCTTGTTCGAGGGCCTGAGCATGCCGCTGATGTGTCCGGAGGCGCTGACCCATGGCATAGGCGAGCGGGGCCGCGATCATCAGCGTGGGAACAACGCCGGGCAAAAGCGCAAGGCCGCGCAGCAGGGCGTCGGCCGCCAGAACGCAGAGGCAGACCAGCGCCGCGAAACGCCGCACATCGCCCGTTGTTTCGATCTCTGTGCGCATGTTCCGCCCCTCTTTGCAGATCCGAGCATCGCGCGGCTCGGTTAAGGAAGGGTTGGGCACGGGCGGCGGAATGGGCCGGGTTTTAGGCAAATGCCACAGAGCCTCACCTTCGCGTGACATCGGGCGGGGTGGGGTGGTGATCCACGCTGCGGCTGCATAGTCTGGGGTGGTGGAATGCGGAGGATGTGACATGCCCACCGAACGCCTGACATTTCCCGGCCATGGCGGCCATGACCTTGTGGCGCGGCTGGACCTGCCGGAGGGGCCGCATCTGGCGACGGCGCTTTTTGCGCATTGTTTCACCTGTTCCAAGGATATTCCCGCCGCGCGGCGGATCGCGGCGCGTCTGGCGGGGGCGGGGATCGCGGTGCTGCGTTTTGATTTCACGGGCTTGGGTCATTCGGGGGGCGAGTTCGAGAACACGTCCTTTTCGTCGAATGTCGCGGATCTGGAGCGGGCGGCGGCGGCGCTGGAGGCGCGGGGCATGGCGCCGGGGCTGCTGATCGGGCATAGCCTGGGCGGGGCGGCGGTCCTGGCGGCCGCGGGGCAGATCAAATCGGTGCGGGCGGTGGTGACGATCGGGGCGCCCTTCGATCCCGGCCATGTGACGCAGAATTTCGGGGATGCCTTGGGGCGAATCGAGGCAGAGGGCGTGGCCGAAGTCCGTCTCGGGGGGCGGGATATTCGCATCGGGCGCGGCTTTGTCGAGGATGTGCGCGCCGAGGTGCTTGGTCCCAAGATCGCGGGGTTGCACCGGGCGCTCTTGGTGTTGCACGCGCCACGCGATGCGGTGGTGGGGATCGAGAATGCGTCAGAGATTTTCCGAGCGGCGAAACATCCCAAGAGTTTTGTCACGCTCGATGGGGCGGATCATCTGATCACCGGCCCGGAGGATGCCGAATATGCGGCGCAGGTGATTGCCGCCTGGGCGCCGCGCTATCTGGACATGCGCGTGCCCGCGCCGCCGCCCGGTGCGCCCGAAGGCGTGGTGCGGGTGAGCGAGGCGGATGCGGAGGGGTTCCTTCAGGATGTGAACGCCGGCCCTGCGCATCATGTGCTGGCGGATGAGCCGGTGGCCTATGGCGGCACGGATCGCGGCATGTCGCCCTATGGGTTTCTGGCGGCGGGGCTGGGGGCCTGCACCTCGATGACGATCCGGATGTATGCGCGGCGCAAGGGCTGGGCGCTCACGCATGTGAGCGTCGATGTGTGCCATGACAAGGTGCATGCGCAGGATGCCGACGCGCGGGGCGAGGCCAAGGTGGATGTCTTTACCCGGGTGATCCGGCTGGAGGGAGATCTCACCGCCATTCAGCGCCAAAAGCTGCGCGAGATTGCGGACAAATGCCCGGTGCATCGCACGCTGGAAAAATCATCGCGCGTGGAAACGCGGGTTGTTGATATGGAGTGAAACCTGTTTGCCGCCCCCGCGCGCGCCCTGGCTGGAGAACAGGGCGCACACGGGGGCAAGCGCTGAGCGGGGAGCGCTCAGATCCGCAGGAAGGGTTGCGCGAGGCGCGGCATGAGAGAGCGGAAGCGCAGAGGCGCGTCGGTCGCGGCCAGACAGATGCAATCGGCCCCGATCTCGGCCACGGGGGTGTGGTTCAGCTCTTCGTTGGCCACCTCGATGTCGCCGGGGCCAAAGCGCGCCACCTCATCGCAGAAGGCCCCTTGCAGCACGAGGGTCAATTCCGTGCCGCGATGGCCGTGGTCGGGCACTGCAGCGCCTGCCGGGATAAACAGCAGCCGGGCTGTCGCGGCGCGAGAGGTGGGCAGGATCGCCTGTTTCACGCCCATGCCGACGGGCCGCCACCGCACGGCGTCGAGATCACCGCCCACGTAGTCGCGCAAGGGGGCCGGAAAGAGACCGGCGCGGGGGGCTGGTGTCTCGTGCTGTGGTTTGCTGGCGCGGATGCGTGCCATGGTGGCGGCAAGGCTGTCTTGGGCCAGTTCGACTGTGTCTGCGCCGTCGATCATCGCGCCGCCCACGGTATCAAAGGCCGCCGCCCGGGCGCGGCAGTCGTCGCACAGTGACAGGTGTGTGGCCACCGTGAGGTTGAACGCCTCGGGCAAAGTCCCTGCCGAATAGGCCATCAGGAGGGCGTCGGTCAGGTGATGGGTGATCTGGTTTCTGGTCATGACATACACTTTACTTCATTGCGTGGCGCAGTCGGTCGAGCGCCAGTCTGATGCGGGATTTGATCGTGCCGAGCGGCAGGCCCGTGTCCGCGGCAATCTCGGAATGGCTGAGATCGCCAAAATAGGCCTTTTCGATCAATTCCCTCTGTTTCGCGGGCAGGGCGGCGATGGCGCGCCCCAGTTGATCGCTTTCTTGTTGCAGGGCGAGCACGTCGGCCTGGTCGGGTTCCGGGTCCTGGCCCCAGGGCAAATCCTCGGGTTCGGGGCGTCTTTGCTTGCGCAGCGCGTCGATTTTACGGTTCCGCGCAATGGTGAAAATCCAGGTGGCGGCAGAGGCACGGGTGGGATCGAAGAGATGCGCCTTTTGCCAGAGGGTCGACATGACCTCTTGGGTACATTCCTCGGCGAGCGTGGCATCCGCGCCGGAGCGCATCAAAAATGCCTTAACCCGTGGGGCGAAATGGGCGAAGAGCCGGGCAAAGGCGGCCTCGTCCCCCTGATCGCGAATGGCCGCGATACAGGCCACCCAATCGGTATTCTCAGTCTCTCGTGCCGTTGTCACCTGTGCCGGTCCCGCCCGTTTGCCCGTTGTCCCGCGCCTCATAGCACGGGCCATAGGCACCGGCGAGGGGGGAGGATCAAGAAGGAGGGTGGCATCGTTTAACATGGACGAGTTACGCGATGCGGTTCATGGTGGATCACCGCCGGATGAAAAAAACCTGAAGGACCTACGAAAAACAATCTAATCCGTTTGCGGTTTCGGCCCGTAATGATGGGTATGAACGCAGACAAACTGCACATAGACAGGTGAAACGCCCCATGCCCTTTGAAACGAGCGCCGCCGCGCGCAAGAAAATCGCCGTGATCGGCGCCGGTATTACGGGAATGGGGGCGGCGGAGCGATTGGCGGACAAGCACCATGTCGTGCTGTTCGAAGCCGAGGCGCGGCTGGGTGGACATGCGCGCACGATCATGGCGGGCAAGCGCGGGGATCAACCGGTCGATACCGGCTTTATCGTGTTCAACTATGCCACCTATCCGCATTTGAGCGCGCTTTTCGAGCGGTTGGAGGTGCCTGTCGCCCCGAGCACGATGAGTTTCGGGGCCTCCTTTCGGGGCGGCGCGCTGGAATACGGGCTTCAGGGCGCGGGGGCCTATTTTGCGCAGCGGCGCAATCTGGCCAACCCGGCGCATTGGGCGATGCTGCGCGATATATTCCGCTTCAACGCCGGGGCGCTGGAGGCGTGCCGCGAGCCGGGTTTGACCATGGCCGGGCTGATCGGCAAGATGAAACTGGGCCGCGCGTTCCGCGACTATTATCTCACGCCCTTTTCCGGCGCGATCTGGTCGATGCCGGTGGAGCAGGTGTTGGAGTTTCCAGCGCAGCCCTTGGTGACGTTTTTCAAGCAGCACGGCTTGCTTGGTTATAGCGAACAGCATCAGTGGTATACGGTGGTCGGCGGGTCGGTGGCTTATGTCCGCCGGTTGGAGCAATCCCTGCGCTCCAAAGGGGCCGAGACCCGGCTGGGCGCGCCTGTGGCAGGGATCCGGCGTCTGGCCGAGGGTGTCGAGGTGCGGGTTCAAGGCGGTGAGTGGGAGGGGTTCGACGAGGTGGTGATCGCCGCCCATAGCGATGACGCGCTGCGGCTCTTGTCGGATGCCGATGAGACCGAGCGCCGCGACGTGGGCGCGATTGCCTATCAGCCCAATGACATCATCCTGCATGCCGATGCCAGCGTGATGCCGCGCCGTCGGGCGGTCTGGTCGTCGTGGAACTATACCGAGGCCCGCGTCAAGCGGGTGGGTCAGATTGATCTGACCTACTGGATGAACAGCCTGCAACCCATTCCGCAGGACGATCCGCATTTCGTCACGCTCAACACCACGCGGCCCATTCGCGAGGCGCTGATCTATGATCAGGTGACGCTGCGCCATCCGGTCTACGATCTGGAGGCGGTGACGGCCCAATCCCGCGTGCGGGCCGGAAATGGGCGGCGCAATACATGGTTTTGCGGCGCCTGGATGCGGCACGGGTTTCACGAGGACGGGCTATCGAGCGGGCTGGAAGTGGCCGAGGCGCTCTGCGCCAAGGCCGCGCAGACCGTGGCGGTGGCGTGAGCCGGGTCGATCATATCGCAGGCCACACCTGGCATGGGCGCAAGGGCGGGATCGAGAACGCCTTTCGCTATGGCATTGATTATGTGCTGCTGGATGCCGAGGCGGAGGTTGCCGCGCCGCGC
This sequence comes from uncultured Roseovarius sp., assembly GCF_963972555.1. Taxonomy (NCBI): domain Bacteria; kingdom Pseudomonadati; phylum Pseudomonadota; class Alphaproteobacteria; order Rhodobacterales; family Roseobacteraceae; genus Roseovarius; species uncultured Roseovarius sp. Next base: position 119,753 of record NZ_CAXAUM010000005.1, on the reverse strand, counting down.
CTCTTTGGGCGCAACCGGCGGGGGCTGGTCTCGGTCTGGGACCGCGATCACGGTGGCGCGCCGGGGCAGGGGCAAGGGGCCGCCTGGGTGCGCGCGGTGCTGGCGGAACGGCAGATGCCCGCGCCCGCGCAGATCGAGCTATTGGCACAGCCGCGCATGTTGGGGCATGTGTTCAACCCGGTCAGTTTCTGGATTTGTCGCGATGCCGCCGGTCAGGTGCCGGTGATCATCGCCGAGGTCACGAATACCTATGGGGACCGTCATTCCTATCTCTGCCACCGCGACGACATGGGGCCGATCACGGCAGAGGATCGCATCCGGGCGCGCAAAATATTCTATGTATCGCCTTTTCTGCAGATCGAAGGCGGCTATGAATTTCGCTTTGATCTGCGCGCGGACCGGATTGGCGTCTGGATTGATTTCTCGGGCGGTCATGGCGGTGTGATTGCCACGCTGGTTGGCGCGCGCAAGCCTCTGACCACGGGCGGGCTGCTGCGCGCCATGCTGCGGCGACCCTTGGGGTCGCGGCGGGTGCTGGGCCTGATCCATTGGCAGGCGCTCAAGCTGTGGTGGAAGGGGGCGCGCTTTCACAGCCGCCCGGCACCGCCCGCCGACGAGGTGAGCCGGTGAGTGCCGTTCTGACCGGGACCGTGGCGCAGAGCGCGCCGCGCCTGCCGGGCTATGCGCTCTTTGGGGCGCTTTTGGCGGCAGCGGGGCTGCCGCTCTATATCCATGCGCCGAAATTCTATGTGGATGAATATGGCGTGTCCTTGGGCGCGCTGGGCGCGGTGCTGTTTGCGTTGCGGCTGATTGATGTGGTGCAGGACCCGGCGCTGGGGCGATTGGCGGAGCGGCTGCGGGCGCATCGCGCGTTGACCGTCTGGATTGCGGTGGCGGTGATGGCGGCAGCGATGCTGGGCCTTTTTGCGATTGCGCCGCCGATTGCGCCGCTCTGGTGGTTCGCGGCCATGCTGGTGCTGGTGTTTTCGGCCTTCAGCTACCTCACCATATGCTTTTACGCGCAGGGCGTGGCGACGGCGTCGGTGCTGCCGGGGCAGGGACATTTGCGGCTGGCGCGGTGGCGGGAAACCGGCGCGCTGTTGGGGATATGCGCGGCGGCGGTGGCCCCGGTGGTCCTGGGCGGCTTTGGCGGCTTTGCCGTCAGCTTTGCGATTTTGTCGGGGCTGGCGGCGCTTGCGATGCTGGGGCAATGGCAGGATTGCGGCGGGGTGCCCGGTACAGGCTTTGGCCCGGTGCTGCGCGATGCGGTCGCGCGGCGCTTGCTGCTGGTGGCGATGGTCAATGCCGCCCCGGTGGCCGTGAGTTCGACGCTCTTTCTCTTCTTCGTCGAGAGCCGGTTGCAGGCGCCCGGATGGGAAGGCCCGTTTCTCTTGCTCTTTTTTCTGTCGGCAGCGGCGGCGGCCCCGCTCTGGGGCGCCTTGGCCGAGCGGTTTGGCGCGAAACGGATGCTCTTGGCGGGTATGGTCCTGTCGATTGCGGCCTTTGCCGGGGCAATCCTGCTGGACGCAGGTGATCTCTGGGCCTTTGGCGTGATCTGCCTCGCCTCTGGCGCGGCGATGGGGGCTGATATGACGCTCTTGCCCGCCCTCTTCGCGCGGCGCATGGCGCAGGTGTCGCCGGGCGCGGCTGAGGGCTTTGGCCTCTGGTCTTTTGTGTCGAAATTCACGCTGGCGCTGGCGGCGGTGGCGCTCTTGCCCCTGCTTGAGGCAGGAGGCTTTGCCGCCGGGCAGAACAACGATGCGGCGGCGCTGACCCTGCTCAGCCTGCTTTACGGGGCTGTGCCCTGTGTCTTGAAACTCTTGGCCATTGCGCTCTTGGCCCGAACACCAATTGAGGAAAGGAGCTGATCTGATGGAGGCTTTGGGATGGACCCTGCTAGGGGCGTTCGCGATGCTGGCGCTGGTGCTGCTGAAAGAGCGTTATGCGGGCTTTGACGCGCAGACACCTGAAGATTACGCGCAACAGGGTCCGCAGTTTGATCTGCGCGAGCATCTGAACGGAGCGATCAAATGCGAAGGGGTGATTTACGGCCCTCTGGGGCGGGTCGCGTCGCGGTTCACCGGCGATTTTGAGGCCAGTTGGCAGGGCAATCGCGGCGTGATGCGCGAGCATTTCGACTATGACAGCGGCAATGCGCAGGACCGCGAGTGGCAGCTTGAGCTGGGCAATGATGGCAGCATCCGGGCCGAGGCCGAGGATCTGGTGGGCACGGGCACGGGTCAGCAAATGGGCGCAGCTGCCCGGCTTTGCTATCGCATCCGCCTGCCGAAAGAGGCGGGGGGCCATGTTCTGAGCGTGACTGACTGGATGTATCTGGCCCCCAACGGGGTGGTGATCAATCGCAGCCAGTTTCGCAAGTTCGGGATCAAGGTGGCGGAGCTGGTGGCGGTGATGCGGCGGGTCGAGGCATGATGGACTGGCGCGGCAAACGTTATTGGCTGGTGGGCGCCAGCGAGGGGCTGGGGGCCGCACTGGCGCAGAAGATCAGCGCAGCCGGGGCCGAGGTGATCGTGTCGGCGCGCAATGCTGCGCGGCTGGACGAGGTCGTGGCCGGGTTGCCGGGGCGGGCGCGTGCCGTGCCCATGGATGTGCAGGACGCCGAGAGCGTGGCCGAGGCCGCGCGCGCGGTGGGGCAGATCGACGGGCTGGTGTGGCTGGCCGGAGTTTACTGGCCGATGCCTGCAACCGAATGGAACCCCGAACAAGTGGTGGCCATGGCGGATGTGAATTTCACCGGCGCAGTGCGGGTCATTGGCGCGGTGTTGCCCGATATGGTGGCGCGGGACGCGGGCCATGTGGTGTTGACCGGATCGCTCTCGGGGTTTCGTGGGCTACCGGGGGCGATTGGTTATGCCGCGTCCAAGGCGGCGACCATGTCCTTGGCGGAATCGATGCGCGCTGATCTTTGGCGCAGTGGCGTGCGGGTGCAACTGGCCAACCCCGGTTTCATCAAGACGCGGCTGACGGACAAGAACCAGTTTCGCATGCCCTTTCTCATGACACCCGAAGCCGCGGCCCAAGAGATGTTCGAATTGATGTGTGACGAGGCTGCATTCCAGCGGAATTTCCCGCGACTTTTCAGCTATGTCTTTCGTTTGTCTCGGTTTTTGCCGGATTGGGTCTATTACCGGCTCTTTGCGTGAGATCAAGGACGGGTGGCTGTGCGCCCGGCAATCCTGTGCTAGGATAAGCGCGACAGGAGGGCGGGAACATGCTGGAGATCACGGTACATAAAATCGCGCAGGTGGTGCTGATGGCGCGTGAATTGGAGCGCGCCGAAGGCGAGTTGCGCGCCTTTCTCGATCGGCTGAGCGAAGAGGAACAGGCCAGTCTGGTTGCCGTCATGTGGATCGGACGCGGCAGTTTCGAGGCCGAAGAGCTCGAAGAGGCCAAGCGCACCGCCTATGAAGAGGCGACCACGCCATGTGCCGATTACCTCTTGGGCACGCCGCATCTGTCGGATCATCTGGAAAATGGCCTAGATGCGCTGGGATTGTCGGCCTCGGATGACGAGGACGAATTGATCCGGGGCGGCTGAGGCCATCCTGCCCGTGCATCTGGCGGGATAGCTGCCGCAGCGCTGGTGCATGTGCCGGGAAATTGCGGCCCTCCATGCCTGTGCGTCACGCGAGTTGGCGCATTTCTTGCAGGGCCTTCCTGTGTCGATCAACGGACAAGGAGGGCACTCAATGGTACTTTCGGAAACGGACCTGTTACGGGCCATTAACGGGACAAGCGATCTGGCAGCGGCATCGCTGGCCACGCGCATCGTTTTGAACCGGCTCCGTGTGCAGGCGCGCACGGAACCTGCAAAGCTAAGCGTTCTTGTTGCGGATTTGCGAGCCTTTATCGCCAAGAATCCCGCCGCCAGCGCCGAGTTGGCAACTCTCTGATTTATATTGAAGGAAACGCGATGAAGAACGAATTCCTAACCCCGCAAGAAGTGGCTGCACGGATCGAGGCCGGCGCTGTCATGTCGATCGCCGGTGCGCCGGAGTTGCTGAGCACATTGCCCAAAGGCAACTGGATCGGCGGAAGCACGGTCTATTTCATGACGGAGGCCGGCGGCAAGGTGGATCGTGAACACCTCTTCTGCACCACCTTTCCCGAAGGGAGCCGCGCAACCGCGCGTCATCTGGCCACGGCGGATTTGCCGACACTGGCGCAAGGCTATCAGCCCGCTGGCGTGACGCTGGTGATCATTCCGGCCTTTTCCGAGGCGCATGCCCGGTTTGCCGAGGACGGTGCAGGCTATGGCGACGTGTTTGACCAGCCGCTGTTGGGCTGGGTCAGTGGCGTGCATCTGGACGAAATTGGCAAGGTTACACCTTCTGTTTTTGACGGCGCGCAGGGAGCCAAGCATGAGGACGGGGCCGTTCTTTTGCATGTTGCCTTGCCTGACGGGATGCAGCCGAGCCTTGATATCGTAAATATCTTCAAACAAGGCGACGATGCCGGCCTGGTTGTCTCCTTTCCCGAGGCCGGATTTTCGGCACGCAAAGCCTATGTGAACGGTGCAGAGGTCGATTTCTCTCAGTATGTGACGGAGAAGGGCATCGACACCAAATTGCCGCTTGTGGCCAATTATGCGGGCGCGCTGATCAATGTGTCGTTCCAGTCTGTCGATCCCGAGGCCAGCAGCGTGGCCTTTTACGCCCCTGTGTTTCCGGGCGTTGAGTATCGCCTGGCGGCCCCGCAGGAGGACTATGCCAAGACGTTTGCCGCGCAGGTTGGCTCCGCAGGTGAGGGCAGCTATTCGTGCAACTGTATTCTCAACTATGTTTACGGCGATATGGAGGGCAAGCTGACGGCGGGCTTTACCGGGCCGGTGACATTTGGCGAGATTGCCTATGTCCTGTTGAACCAGACGCTGGTGAAGTTGGACCTTGCCGCCTGAGGCGGCCTTGGGGCGGCCGTGGGGCCGCCCCGACCATGCCACGACAGTGGCGGGTCTCTTGCATTGTGTGAGCGCGCGCATTTGGCTATAGCCGCGTGGAACAATTGTAACCGGAGGCTCTATGTCAAACGCAGTTCTAGAATCCGCAATCGAAGCCGCCTGGGAGGCGCGCGACACGATCACCTCCGCTACAGGAGGCGAGACCCGCGAGGCCATTGAGGCCACGCTGGCGGCGCTTGACAGCGGCAACCTGCGGGTGGCGGAGCGGCAGGCGGATGGCCAGTGGCATGTGAACCAGTGGGCCAAGAAGGCGGTGCTGTTGGGGTTCCGGATCAAGGATATGGAAATCCATGCCGGCGGGCCGCAGGGTGCGGGCTGGTGGGACAAGGTCGACAGCAAGTTCAAGGGCTGGGGCGAGGCCGAATGGCGCGCGGCCGGGTTCCGGGCGGTGCCCAACTGTGTCGTGCGCAAGTCGGCCTATATCGCGCCGGGCGTGGTGCTGATGCCGTCATTTGTCAATCTGGGGGCCTATGTGGACAGCGGCACGATGGTGGATACCTGGGCCACGGTGGGGTCTTGTGCGCAGATCGGCAAGAATGTGCATCTCTCGGGCGGTGTCGGTATCGGCGGCGTGCTGGAGCCGATGCAGGCGGGGCCGACGATCATCGAGGACAATTGCTTTATCGGTGCGCGCTCCGAGGTGGTCGAGGGCTGTATCGTGCGCGAGGGATCGGTTCTGGGCATGGGGGTTTTCATCGGGAAATCCACCAAGATCGTGGACCGCGAGACCGGCGAAGTCATGTATGGCGAAGTGCCGCCCTATTCCGTGGTTGTCGCAGGCTCGATGCCGTCGAAGAATGGCATCAACCTCTATTGCGCGGTGATCGTCAAGCGGGTGGACGCGCAGACGCGCTCTAAAACCGGGATCAACGAGTTGCTCAGGGATTGAGAGGGCAGGCGCAAGGGGCGTGTCCCCTGCGCCAAATATTCTTTGCGCGGAATCAAGGTGCCGCAGGCACCGCCGCGCAGCGGTCCTGCCGAAGGCATGCCTCTGGCATGACCCGCCCCCTTTCTCTCGGCACGCCTCTGGCGTGACGGGCGGGCGCTTTTGCAACGGCCCATCTCATTGACAACGCGAAAGACGTCTCAGGCATAACGTGCCAATCACGTCTGTTGCTGCGCCCACCCGGCGGACGGGCACCGCGCGGCTTGTTTCGCGAGGCAAGCCAGGCAAAGAGCCATCCCCCAAAGAAAAACCCCGCCGGTTGGGCGGGGTTTTGATCCTTCAGCCGAAAGGCTGATCGCGGCTCAGCCCTGACGGGCTTTGAAACGCGGCTGGGTCTTGTTGATCACGTAGACGCGGCCTTTGCGGCGCACGACACGGCAATCCCGGTGCCGGTTCTTGAGCGAGCGGAGCGAATTACGAACCTTCATGGTCGTCTCCTCGGTTGTCGCGGCGCGGGCCAGCGCCTGGGGTTGCGGGCGTCCCGGTGTGCGGGACAGTGAATTCATGGTGGGCGATACAAGGTTCGAACTTGTGACCCCTTCGATGTCAACGAAGTGCTCTACCACTGAGCTAATCGCCCATGAATGCCAGCCGATCGCCTGCCCCAAAAAGAGGGGCGCGGAAATCCGCGCCGGTTCGGTGGTCTATAAAAGGAGTCGGAGAGGGGATCAAGGGCTTTTAGAACACCAATTTCAGTCTATTATCACGGGGGAAAGGAACACGCATGCCCAAGGTCGCCTATCACCTCACGCATCCCGAACGGCGGACCACGGCGGTGGTGTTCGCCTCTCCCCATAGCGGGCGGGATTACCCTTGGACCTTTCTGCGGCGCACCACGCTGAACGAGCATTCGGTGCGCTCGTCCGAGGATGCGTTTGTCGATCAGTTGTTCGAGAGCGCGCCGCTCCATGGAGCGCCGTTGATCAAGGCGGGGGCACCACGCGCCTATGTCGATCTGAACCGCAGCGCCGATGAATTGGACCCGGCATTGATCGAAGGTGTGGCGCGGCAGGGGCATAATCCGCGTGTGGCCTCGGGGCTGGGTGTCATTCCGCGCGTTGTGGCCAATGGGCAGGCGATCTATGCGGGCAAGCTGAGCATGGCCGAGGCAGAGCACCGGATCGAGAATTACTGGAAGCCCTATCACACGGCGTTGCAGGGGCAGCTCGATCAGGCGCATCTGATGTTCGGGCAGTCCATTCTGATTGATTGCCATTCGATGCCGCATGAGGCGATGGATGCGGTGGCGCGGCGCGGCGTGCGCCGGCCCGAGATCGTTCTGGGCGACCGGTTCGGGGCGGCGGCGGATGGGGCGATTGTGGAGCGGATCGAGGCGGCCTTCGTCAACGCCGGGCTGGTGGTTACGCGCAACACGCCCTTTGCCGGTGCCTATATCACGCAGGCTTATGGCCGCCCTGGGCGCGCGCGCCATGCGGTGCAGGTGGAGATTGACCGCGCGCTCTATATGAATGAGCGCCTCATTCGGCCCAACGGCAATTTCGAGGCGTTCCGCAAATTGCTGTCCGGGGTGATCCATGAAATCGCGGAGATCGGGCGCGCCGAGGCGCGGCCACTGGCGGCGGAGTAGGGGGCGGGGCCAAGTAGCGCACGCGCGGAGTCAAGGGCGAAGCCCGCCGCGCGATCGCTGGGCCGTCCCGCGGCCTAGCGATTTTGAGAGCGAGAGCCTCCCGGAGAAGTCATACGGATTTGGCAGGCATAAAGCGGCATCCACCTCTGTTGCTTCGCTAGTCCCTGGCCCAGCGCCCGCACGGCTAATCAGCGTTTCGCCAGCACCGGCGGTGTCAGCCGCCTTGCCCTACCGCAATGCCCGCCCTTTCACGATTGCATCTGGCCCGAATTTGGCGCGGATGGCGTCGGTGGCGCGTTCGGCCCCGGCGCGGCGGGTGGCCTGGGGGTCCAAGAGATCGCCTGAGCGGTCAGCGGCGGTCTCGGGCACAAGATCCGACAGGCCGACGCCGATGAGCCGGTAGGCGGCCCCTTGCGGTACCTGATCCAAGAGCGCGCGGGCGGTGCGGTAGAGCGTGTCGGCAAGCTGGGTGGCGTCGCGCAGGGCGTGGCGGCGGGTGAGCAGCGTGTGATCGGCGCGCTTGAGCTTGAGCGTCACGACGCGACCCGCGAGGGCGCGGGCCTTGGCACGGTCCGCCACTTTTTCCGCGAGCCGCCAGATGTGGCCATCAAGGAGGTCGCGGTCGCGGGTGTCCTCGTAGAATGTCGTTTCGTTCGAGATTGATTTGACCGGCGCATTGGCCGAGACGCGGCGGCGGTCCTGCCCGCGCGCCAGATGCCAGAGCCGGTCGCCCATGGAACCAAAGCGCGCATTGAGATCGCGGCGGTCCCAGCGCAGGAGATCGGCAAAGCTGCGGATGCCCGCGTCATTCAGCGCCTTGAGGGTGGACTGGCCCACGCCCCAGATGAGGCTGACGGGGCGGTCGCGCAGGAAATCGGCGGTTTCCCCCGCGCCGATCACGGCAAAGCCATGAGGTTTGTCGAGGTCCGAGGCGATTTTGGCCAGAAACTTGTTGTGACTGAGACCGATGGAGCCGGTCAGGCCCAGCTCGTCGCGCATCCGCTTGATGAGGCGCGCGAGCATCACGGCGGGCGGTGCGCCATGCAGGCCCGCGGTGCCGGTGAGATCGAGAAACGCCTCATCCAGCGAGAGCGGTTCCACGTCCGGCGTGAGATCGAGCATCATGGCGCGGATGGCGCGCGAGGCCTCGGCATAGACCTGCATGCGCGGTTTGATCACCACCGCCTCGGGGCAGAGTTTGAGCGCCTGAAACATCGGCATTGCAGAGCGCACCCCCTTGATGCGGGCGATATAGCAGGCGGTCGAGACCACGCCACGCCGGCCGCCACCGATGATGAGCGGCTTGTCGGCAAGCTCTGGATTGTCGCGTTTCTCGACCGAGGCGTAGAAGGCATCGCAATCCATATGGGCGATGGAGAGGTCAAAGAGCTCGGGATGGGACACGATGCGAGGGCTGCCGCAGGCGGGACAGCGGCGGGCAGTGTCGAATCGGGTCAGGCAATCGCGACAGAGGCTGGGCATGATGAGAGAGTGTAGGGGCTGGGTGTGGGCGCGCGCAAGTTGGGGGATGTGGTGGGCTGTCACCCGCGCGAATAGCACCGAAGGTGCCGCGCGGATCGCTGGGCCGTCTGGCGGCCTAGCGATTTTGAGAGGGCGCGCCTGACCGTGAGGTCATCCGGATTTGGCAGGCATAAAGTGGCAGCCATTCCTGTTGTATCGCTAGTCCCCGGCCCAGCGATCCGCGCGGCATACCGTAAAAGAATGAGTCCGGATGCGGGGCATCCGGGCTCATTTACAATGGCTTGGGTCCCTCAGAGCAGGGATTTGACCTTGGCTGCCACCGCTTCGGCGGTGATGCCGAATTCCTTGTAGAGCGTGGGCGCGGGCGCGGAGGCCCCGAAATCGTGCATGCCGACAAAGCCGCCCTTTTCGCGGCGGCCGCGCTCGCCGTAGAGCCAGCGGTCCCAGCCGAAGCGGATCGCCGCCTCGACCGCGACGCGCACCGGGCCTGCGGGCAGGACGCGTTTGCGGTAGCTGTCGTCCTGTTCCTCGAAGAGTTCCCAGCACGGCATCGAGACAACGCGCGTGCCGATGCCCTCGGCTTGCAAGAGATCGCGCGCCTTCATGGCAATCTCGACCTCGGAGCCGGTGGCCATCAGGATCGCCTGGCGTTTGCCCTCTGCATCGGCCAGCACATAGGCGCCCTGGGCGGTCAGGTTCTTGGCCTTATGCTCGCGCCGCAGGGTGGGCAGGCCCTGACGGGTCAGCGACAAGACCGAGGGGGTTTCCTTGGAGGTCAGCGCCAGTTCCCAGGCTTCGGCGGTCTCGACCGTGTCGCAGGGGCGGAAGACCCAGGTGTTGGGCGTGGCGCGGCTGATCGCGAGATGTTCGATAGGCTGGTGGGTGGGTCCGTCCTCGCCCAGACCGATGCTGTCATGGGTCATGACGAACACGGTCGGGATCTTCATCAGCGCGGCCAGACGCATGGCGGGGCGGGCGTAATCGGTAAAGCACATGAAAGTGCCGCCATAGGGGCGGATGCCGCCATGCAGCGCCATGCCGTTCATAGCGGCGGCCATGCCATGTTCGCGGATGCCCCAGTGGATATAGCGGCCCTTGCGGTTGTCCACGTCAAAGACGGTCATGTCGCCTGAGCGGGTGTTGTTCGAGCCCGAGAGATTGGCAGAGCCGCCGACGGTCTCTTGCAGGATCGGGTTCACGACCTCGAGCACCATTTCCGAGGATTGGCGGGTGGCCACCTTTGGGGTCTCGGCGCTGATCTGCTTTTTGAGGGCGCGGATGCGCGCGCCAAGTTTCACCGGCACGTCGCGGTTGAAGATGCGGGCGATCTCGGCCTGACGCGCGGGCGAGGCCTCTGCCAGACGCTTGGCCCATGCGGCATGGGTTGCGGCGCCCCGTTGGCCGATTTTCTCCCATGCCGATTTCACATCTGCGGGGATTTCGAACGGGCCATAGGGCCAGCCATAGGCCTCTTTCGCGGCGGCAAGCTGATCGGCATTGGTCAGCGCGCCATGGCCCTTGGAGGTGTCCTGGGCCGCGTGGCCAAGGGCGATATGGGTCTTGCAGGCGATCATCGTAGGCTGGGCCGTGGTCTTGGCCTCGGTCAGGGCTGCGTCTATCGCCACCGGGTCATGCCCGTCGATTTCCAGCACATGCCAGCCGGAGGCGCGGAAGCGCGCCACCTGATCGGTGCGATCGGCCAGATCAACGGTGCCGTCGATGGTGATGTTGTTGTTGTCCCAGAGCACGATGAGGCGCGACAATTGGTGCCGTCCGGCCAGACCGATGGCCTCTTGGCTGACACCCTCCATGAGGCAGCCGTCACCGGCGATGACATAGGTATAGTGATCCATCAGTTTCGCGCCAAAGCGGGCGCGCAGCATCTCTTCGGCCATGGCAAAGCCCACGGCGTTGGAAATCCCCTGACCGAGCGGGCCGGTCGTGGTCTCGATGCCGGTGGCGTGGCCATATTCCGGGTGGCCTGCGGTTTTGGCCCCCCATTGGCGGAAATTGCGGATCTGCTCGATCGTCATGTCGGCATAGCCGGTCAGATGGAGCAGGGAATAAAGCAGCATCGAGCCATGCCCCGCTGAGAGGATAAAGCGGTCGCGGTCGGGCCAGTTGGGATTGCTGGGATCGAACTTCAGATGTTTCTCAAAGAGCACGGTCGCGACGTCGGCCATGCCCATGGGCATGCCGGAATGGCCGGAGTTGGCGGCGGCGACGGCGTCGAGGGTCAGCGCGCGGATGGCGGTGGCCTTGGACCAGTGATCGGGGTTGGCGGTGCGAAGGGCGGCGATGTCCACGGGGCGTGCATCCTTTGAATGGCGGTGTCTGACGGGTGTATCTGGGCGTTGCATACCAGCCCGGTCCAGAAGTTCAAGCGCGAGGCGGCTGAAGCGATGGATTGAGCGGGTTTGGGGGCGCATTTCGCTGATCCTTTCATTAGACTTGATCAAAACCCGCCCGGTGTGCGATTCGTGGGACAGCCGGGCAAAGAAGCGAGGACCCTCGAGGATGAGCCAGATAAACGAGTTGCAGGCACGGATCACCGCGGCGCTGGACCGCATCGCGCAGGGGCTGGAGGGGCGGCCCGCGGCCGCACCTGAAACCGCCGCCGATCCTGAAGAAGTATCGCGGCTGCGGGGGCAGTTGGAGGAAGAGCAACTAGCCAATGCACAGTTGCAGGAGCGGATCAAGGCGCTGCATGCCAAGCTGGACGCGGTGGAGGGGGCGCAGGCCGAAAGCCTGCGCAAGCTCGACGCGGATCTGCAGGCGCTGCGCAAGGCCAATCAGCAGTTGCGCGACAACAATCAGGCGCTGCGCGACGCGCAGGCGGCGGGCGTGGCCGAGCCGCATCTGATCAACAAGGCGATGATGGCCGAGTTGGAGGGGCTGCGCGCCGCGCGCGGTGCGGATCGGGGCGAGGTCGAGGCGGTGCTGGTCGCCTTGGGGCAGGTGATCGCCGAGGCGGGTGCCGCGCCGGAGCAGACAGAGAAAACGGAGACATCGGATGCCTGAGGTTCAGATCGAGATCGGGGGGCGCCGCTTCGAGGTGGCCTGTCAGGCGGGCGAGGAGCATTACCTCCATGCCGCCGCCAAGATGCTTGATGAGGAGGCCACCGTATTGGCGGCACAGATCGGGCGCATCCCCGAGCCGCGCATGTTGCTCATGGCGGGTCTGATGCTGGCCGACAAGACCGCAGGCCTGCAGGACAAGCTGCGCGAGGCCGAGGACCGGCTGGCGGAGAAGGAGGCGGAGTTGGATCAGCTGCGCACCGCACCCGCACCCGAGGCGCAGAGGATCGAGGTGCCGGTGGTGCCCAACGAGGTGGTCGAGACACTCGCCGAGATCGCCGCGCGGGCCGAGGCACTGGCCGAGACCGTGGACGGGGCACAGGCCGGGTGAGGGGCGCGGGGGCGCTGCGATGAAGCTCTGGCTTGGTCTGGTCCTGCTCGGGATCGTGGCGGGGATGGCTTATGTGCGGCTTGCGCCGAGCGATCCGGCGCGTTGGCACGTGATGCCCGAGAGCGCCGCGCCGGGCGATCTTGCGGGCGGGGCCGTGCGGGTGGTGCCGGGGGATCTCGCCGCGCTTGATGCCATCATCCGCGCCACGCCGCGCACGCAGGTTCTGGCCGGCGATGTGGCGCAGGGCATGATCACCTATGTCACGCGCTCGCGGCTCTTTGGCTTTCCCGACTATACCACGGTGCGGCAGGACGGCGAGACCCTCGAGATTTACGGGCGTCTGCGCTTTGGCAAGTCAGATCTGGGCGTCAACGCCGCCCGTATCGACGGCTGGTTGCAGCGATTGGGGCAGGCGGGAGGATAGGCATCCGTCCGTGATCTTGCGCCACATCGGCACGTTGAGCGACATCTGGCATTGCGCCATGAACATGTTGCCATCGACCTGAAGGCAGATCGTCTCGCCCATTTCGACGCGCGCGCCATTGCGGTCGGTGCAGTAGCATTCCACGGTCTTGCGCCCGATGGTGCCATCGGCGAGCGCCGGGGTGGCGCAGATCAGCAGGAGAGGCAAAAGCGCTTTCATAGGGCGATTCTAGCACAGGTGACGCCTCTTGACCAAGTCACAAGGATGGGACAGAGGATCATCCATGGTACCCTTGGACAGATTGCAACAGATCGCGGAGCGCTTTGACTTTGTCGAGGCGCAGATGATGCAGGGCGGTGGCGATATTGCCCGCCTCGGGCGCGAGTATTCGGAATTGCGGCCCGTGGTCGAGGAAATCCGCGCCTATCGGCAGGCGCTGGACGATCTGGAGGGCGCGCGCGCGATGCTGGGCGACCCTGAGATGCGCGATCTGGCGCGCGAAGAGGTGGCGGCGCTGGAGGCGCGGTTGCCGGAGATGGAGCAACGGCTGCAACTGGCGCTCTTGCCGCGCGACGAGGCGGATGCGCGACCGGCGATCCTGGAAATCCGGCCCGGCACAGGAGGGGAGGAGGCGGCGCTCTTTGCGGCCGACCTCATGCGCATGTATCAGCGCTATACGGAGGCGCGCGGCTGGAGCTTTGAGGTGATCGAGGAACAGCAGAGCGAATTGGGCGGTATCCGCGAATTGGTGGCACGGATCGGCGGCGACGGGGTCTTTGCCCGCCTTAAATACGAATCGGGGGTTCACCGGGTGCAGCGCGTGCCCGAGACCGAGAGTGGCGGGCGTATCCACACCTCTGCCGCCACGGTGGCGGTGCTGCCCGAGGCGGAGGATGTGGATATCCAGATCAACGCCAATGACCTGCGGATCGACACGATGCGCTCGTCCGGTGCGGGCGGTCAGCATGTCAACACCACCGATTCGGCGGTGCGGATCACGCATTTGCCCACCGGGATCGTGGTTACGAGTTCCGAGAAGTCGCAGCATCGCAACCGCGAGATTGCCATGCAGGTGCTCAAAACCCGGCTCTATGATCTGGAGCGCAACCGCGTTGACAGTGAACGCAGCGCCAATCGGGCGGCGCAGGTGGGCACCGGCGACCGGTCCGAGCGCATTCGCACCTATAATTTCCCGCAAGGGCGGATGACCGATCACCGGATCAACCTGACGCTCTACAAGTTGGAGCAGGTCTTGGGCGGGGACCTGGATGAGGTGATCGACGCGCTGACGGCGGATGCGCAGGCCACATTGCTGGCCGAGATGTCGTGACCCTGCGCGAGGCCCTGCTTGAGGCGGCGCGGCGGCTGGAGGCGGCGGGCATCGACGGGGCGGCGGGGGATGCGCGCGCGCTCTTGGCCGAGGCCGTGGGGATTGCGCGTGACCGGCTGACCTTGCATCTGGGCGATGATCTGGAGCCGGGGGCGGCTGAGCGGTTCGCGGCGCTGATCGCGCGGCGCGCGGCGCGGGAACCTGTGGCCAAGATCCTCGGGCGGCGGGAGTTCTGGGGTCGTGACTTTGCCGTGACGGCGGATGTGCTCGATCCGCGCCCCGAGACGGAGTGCCTGATCGCCGAAGCCTTGGCAGGGCCCAAGCCCTTGGCTTTGCTCGATCTTGGCACCGGAAGTGGCATTCTGGCGGTGACGCTCTTGGCGGAATGGCCCGAGGTGCGGGGCGTGGCCACGGACCTGTCAGACGCGGCGCTTGCGGTGGCGGCGCGCAATGCCGCGCGGAACGGGGTCGCGGCGCGGCTGGAGTTGATCCGGGCGGATTGGTTCGATGGCGTCACGGGGGTGTTTGATCTGATCGTGTCGAACCCGCCCTATATCGCGGCGACGGAAATGGCTGGGCTGATGCCCGAGGTGCGGGCGCACGATCCGCGCGGGGCGTTGACCGATGAGGCGGATGGGCTGAGCGCCTATCGCGCGATTGCGGGCGGGGCGGGCGTGCATCTGCACCCCGGTGGGCGGTTGATGGTCGAAATCGGCTGGACGCAGGGGCCAGAGGTGGCCGACATCCTGCGCGCGGCGGGATTCGAGGCGGTGGCTGTCCTGCCTGATCTGGAAGGGCGCGACCGGGTTGTCTGCGGGGTCTGGCCTGTGCGTTCACGCAGAAATGAGCCATAATCGGCTAGATTTGCGGAAATTTTCCGCTTTGCTCTTGTGCGACCGGGCGACGCGTGCTTATTGGTGTCCAGTCACGACGGAGGATGCCCATTCGGGCGGTCCCGCTTGACACCAAGCCAGAACATGTCCGATCCGGTTTTATTCGGCGCAAGGGGCGCCCATCGGGTCAAGCGAACATTTTGAGCATCAGGGCTGGACAGCACCATATGAGATCATCGAAGTCACGTCAGCGGAACAAGCCGAACCGCAACCGCACCGTCGGGAATGTCGTCAACCGTGTGTTTGACAGTTCCGGACCCGAAGGCAAGGTACGCGGCACGCCGCAGCAGATCATTGAGAAATACAACCAATTGGCGCGCGATGCGCAATTGGCGGGCGACAGGGTCGCAACCGAGAATTTCCAACAGCATGCGGAGCACTATCTGCGCCTGCTGAGCGAGGCGCAGAAAGAGCAGGATGCGCGCCGCGAGGAGCAGGAACGGTTCAACCGCGACCGCCAACAGGAGCGCGACCGCGACCGGCCAGAACGATCCGGTGGCCGCGAGAGCGACGAGGCTGAGCAGCCGGTGTCGCAGGATCCTGCCGCACAGACGCAGCCCGATGTGATCGGCGGCTATGACGACCGTGACATCGGTCTGGTCGAGACGCCCGAGAGCAAGCCGCAACCCGAGCCGTCGCGCCGCCGGGCGCATGCGCCCGAAAGGGGACCGCGCCGTGGACAGGACCGCGCGGGCGATGCGGGCTCTGCGCCGGAGCAGGGGGCTGAACCGGAGGCACAGGTGACGGCAGAGGCGAACCCTGCCTCCAGCCCCGAGGCCGAGGCCCCCAAGCGCCCCCGCAAGCCACGCGCCAAGCGTCCGCCCAAGGCCGAGAGTGGCAACGCTGGCGAGGCGGGTGGCGAGGTCGCAACCAAGGCGGCCGAGTGATCCGATCCGACAGCGCCTTGCGGGGCTGGTCGATATGAGTATCTGAATACCGATGAAGGAGGGGGCTTGCCAGTGGCGGGCCCCCTTGCATGACACCGAAGCGAGATTGCCGATGCCGAGTGACCGACCCCAGCCAGCCTTTGTGCTTGTGCGTCCGCAGATGGGCGAGAATATCGGGGCGGCAGCGCGGGCCATGTGGAACTTTGGCCTCGACCGGATGCGGATCGTGGCACCGCGCGATGGCTGGCCCAATCCCAAGGCAGATGCCATGGCAAGCGGGGCGGGGCGGCTTCTTGATGAGGCGCTGTTGGTTGCGGATACCGCGGGCGCGGTGGAAGATTGTACGTTTGTTCTGGCCACGACCGCGCGGGCGCGCGGGCTGACCAAGCCGGTCCTGAGCCCCGAGCGCGCCATGGTTCTGGCCGCCGAGAAGATCGCGGCGGGCGAGAAGGTCGCGGTGCTCTTTGGTCCCGAGCGTGCAGGGCTGGAAAATGACGACATCGCCCGCGCCAATGCGATCATCAACGTGCCGGTCAATCCGGTCTTTGCCAGCCTCAACCTAGCGCAATGCGTGCTCTTGGTGGCCTATGAGTGGCAGCGCGCGGCGGGCCAGGTCGTGCCCGAGCGGGTCGATCTGGCCAAGACCGACTGGGCCGCGCAGGTCGAGGTCGAGGCCTTGGCCGCGCATTACGAGGAGCGGCTGGAGGAGGCCGGGTTTTTCTTTCCCGAGCACAAGGCCGAGAGCATGAAGACCAACCTGCGCAACATGTGGAGCCGGATGCCGATGACGCGTGCCGATGTGCAGACCCTGCACGGGGTGATGCGGCAGATGGTCCGCTGGAAGGCGCGCGGTTGAAGCAGGCAGGGACGCGCCCTAGTGTTGCCGGGTGCGAACAGAAAGAGGCGTGAGCATGAGCGGAAAACGCAGCATTTTCGAAGAGGTGGGACAGACCGGGGCCGAGAAGCCCGTACCGCAGGGCGGCATGATCGACGCGGGCCGACGCGGTGCGCGGGGGGCGATCCGGCTCTGGCTCATGGTGCTCTTTGCGCTGGTGGCGGTGATGATCGCGGTGGGCGGGCTGACGCGGCTGACCGACAGCGGTCTCAGCATCACCGAATGGAAGCCGGTGACGGGCGCGCTGCCGCCGATGTCCGAAGCGCATTGGATGGAGGAATTCGACAAATACCGCGCCATTCCGCAATATGAGCTAATCAACAAGGGCATGACCCTTGCGGAGTTTCAATTCATCTATTGGTGGGAATGGGGCCACCGGCAATTGGGCCGGGTGATCGGGCTGGTCTGGGCCTTGGGCTTTTTCGGGTTTCTCGTCGCGCGGCAGATCCCCAAGGGCTGGAGCGGTCGGTTGCTGCTCTTGGGCGCTTTGGGCGGCACGCAAGGCGCTATCGGTTGGTGGATGGTATCCTCGGGTCTGACGGGCGAGATGGTGGCGGTGGCCTCTTACCGTCTGGCGACGCATCTGGGGTTGGCCTTTGTGATCCTTGGGGTGATCGCGTGGTTCGTGTTCCTGCTCGGGCGCGAGGAGCGCGAGCTGATGCAGGCGCGGCGCGGGCGCGAGGCCAAGCTCTTTAGCCTCTCGACCGGGCTCATGCATTTTGCGTTCCTGCAAATCCTGCTGGGGGCGCTGGTGGCGGGGATTGATGCGGGGCGCAGCTATACCGACTGGCCGCTGATGGCGGGGGGCTTTTTGCCGCCCGATATGATGGACTTGCAGCCCCTGTGGCGGAACTTCTTTGAGAACCCCGGCACGGTGCAGTTCATTCACCGGATGAGCGGCTATCTCTTGCTGGTCTTTGCCGTGGTGGTCTGGCTGCGTGGGCGCAAGAGCGCGCATGAGCGCACGCGGGGGGCCTTTACCGCTGCCTTTGCCGTGCTGCTGTTGCAGATCGTGTTGGGCATCATGACGGTGCTTTATATCGCGCCCTGGCAGTTGGCGATTGCGCATCAATTCGTGGCGGTGGTCCTCTGGGTGCTGATCCTGCGGGCGCGGTTCCTGAGCCAGTATCCGCGCGCCACCTCAATTCGGGGCACCTGAGCATGAGCGCCTATGACGATCTGATGGCGCGCGAGCGCGAGACGCAGGCCCTGGCGCAGGTGGCCGGGCGGCTGGGCTGGGATCAGGAAACCATGATGCCGCACGGGGCCGCCGACCAGCGGGCCGAGGAATCGGGCGCGATTCAGGCGGTGCTGCATGCGCGGCGGGTGGACCCGGCGCGCGGCGCGATGCTGGCTGAGGCGGAGTTGGAGGCCACCGCGCCCGTGGCGCGGGCGCAATTGCGCCACATCCGGCGCGATTACGAGCGCGCGGTCAAGGTGCCGGGCGATCTGGCGGTGGCGCTGGCCCGCCTCACGAGCCGGGCGCAGGGGCAGTGGGCCGAGGCGCGGGCGGCGGATGACTATGCCGCCTTTGCGCCTGTTCTGGCCGAGGTGGTGCGCCTCAAGCGCGAGGAAGCAGCGGCGCTGTCGACGGGCAGCGCGCTCTATGATGCGCTGCTCGAGGATTACGAGCCGGGGATGGGCGCGGACAAGCTTGATGCGATGTTCGCCGAGATGCGGCCGCGGCTGGTGGCGCTGCGTGGGGCGGCGCTGGATGTAGAGTGGCCCAAGCTGGAGGGCACATTCGATCGCACCGCGCAATTGGCGCTGTCGCGGGAATTGGCGCAGGTCTTTGGCTATGACCTGAACCGGGGGCGGCTTGATCTGGCGGTGCATCCGTTCAGTTCCGGCAGCGGGGATGATGTGCGCATCACCACGCGGGTGAGCGAGGCGGACCCGTTCAACTGTTTCTATTCCACCATCCACGAGGTCGGGCATGCCTGCTATGAGCAGGGGATCGACCCGGACTATCGCCTGACGCCCTTGGGTCAGGGGGTGTCGATGGGGGTGCATGAGAGCCAGAGCCGGATTTACGAGAACCAGTTGGGCCGGAGCCGGGCGTTTTGTGGCTGGCTCTATGGGCGGATGCGGGACGGGTTCGGCGATTTCGGTATTGCCGATGAAGAGACATTCTATCGCGCCGTGAACCGGGTGCATCGCGGCCATATCCGGACAGAAGCCGATGAGGTGCAATACAACCTGCATGTCATGCTGCGCTATGATCTGGAGCGGGCCTTGATCGCGGGGGATCTGGGCGTGGCCGATCTTGAGGCGGCGTGGAACGACCGTTTTGCTGCCGATTTCGGATATGCCGTAGATCGCGCCTCGCAGGGTGTGTTGCAGGATGTGCATTGGTCCGTGGGGCTGTTTGGCTATTTCCCGACCTATAGTCTGGGTAACCTCTATGCCGGATGCCTCTTTGCCGCCTTGCAAGAGGCGGTGCCAGAGCTTGAGGCGCAGTTGGCGCGGGGGAATTTGACCGCCGCGACGGCGTGGCTGCGCGCGGCTGTGCAGCGGCATGGCGGGCTATTCGAGCCGGCGGAGGTCATTGCGCGCGCCTGTGGCGCTGCCCCGACGGCGGGGCCGCTTCTGGATTATCTCGACCGGAAATTTGGTGACTTGGCGGGCTGAGGCCTATTGATTGACCGTTGCGTCGGGGCGGTCTTCGATCTGTTCGATCCACTGGGCCAGCACGCTGCGCAGGAGGGCCACATCGCGTGTCTCGATCGCCTCGGAGAGGGATTTCAGCGCCTTGGCGAGTTCGATTTCCGACAGATGCCCCTCTTGCGCACGCAGGATCTTGGGGTGCGGCGTGGTCAGCATGTCAGAGCCGATCAGCAGTTCCTCATAGAGCTTTTCGCCGGGGCGTAGGCCGGTGATCTGGATTTCAATGTCGCCATGGGGGTTCTGTTTATCGCGCACTGTCAGCCCTGAGCCTTCGATCATCTTGCGCGCCACGTCGCGCACGGCGATGGGTTTGCCCATGTCGAGCACAAAGACATCGCCGCCACGGGCAAAGGATCCGGCCAAGAGCACGAGGCGCGCGGCCTCGGGGATGGTCATGAAATAGCGGGTGACATCGGCATGGGTCAGCGTGACCGGTCCGCCGCGGGCAATCTGCTCGGCAAAGAGCGGGATGACCGAGCCGGACGATCCCAGCACATTGCCGAACCGCACCATGGAAAAGCGCGTGTTCTGGCTCCGGGTGGCGAGATCCTGCACGATCATTTCGGCAAAGCGTTTGGAGGCCCCCATCACGCTGACGGGGCGCACGGCCTTGTCCGTGGAGACGAGGATGAAGCGTTCGACGCCCGCGTCCCGTGCCGCCTGTGCCACGGTGCGCGTGCCGATGACATTGTTGCGCATCCCCTCGATGGCGTTGGATTCGACCATGGGCACATGTTTGTAGGCGGCGGCGTGGAGCACGATTTCCACCTTGCGCGAGCGCATGAGCACGTTGACGAGGGATTTTTCGCAGACCGAGCCCAGAACGGGCGAAATCCGCATCTCGGGTGCAAGGCTGCGCAATTCGCGCTCGATCTCGAACAGGGCATGTTCGGCATGATCAAGCAGGATCAGGTGTCCGGGATCATAGGCGATCAACTGGCGGCACAGCTCTGAGCCGATGGAGCCACCGGCGCCGGTGACAAGGATGCAGCGCCCCTTGTAGCTGTCGCGGGAGCCGGGCAATTTGTCCTCAAGCCCGTCGCGGCCCAAAAGCTCGTTCAGATCGACGGGGCGGCTTTGATAGAGGCTATGGGCGTCGTTGGAAATCAGATCGGCAAAAGAGGGCAGGGCGTGCACCTCGACCCCGTGTTCGGCGATGCGCCGCGTGAGCAGGGTGCGTTTGGCGGGGGGCGCGCTTGGCATGGCGAGGATCACGCGCTGAATGTCATAACGCTTTACAAGGTCCGGCAGATCGTCGGACTTGTAGACCTTGAGCCCGGCAATGGTCAGGGATTGCAGGCGCGGTTCGTCATCGACAAAGGCCATGGGCAATACGGCATCGTCGGTTGCCAGCGCCGTCGCAAGCTGTTGGCCGGTCTGACCGGCCCCGTAGATCAGCACCCGCAGGCGGCGATTGCCGTTGCGGTAGATGCGCAAGAGGGCGGTGCGCAGCACCAATCGCGAGGTTGCGGACAGGATGAGGAACATCATGCCGCAGACGATATAGACCGTGGCGGGGGCTGCGACGCTGGTGTCCAAGAGCGAGAAGGCAATCCCGCTGGCGGTGATGGCGAGCGCCACCCAGCCAGAGCTGAGCATGCCCTGCATCTCGTAGGATTTCAGTTTGACCTTGTGCAGGCCGAAATAGGTGGCGAGCGCCGCCGCGACGCACATCATCGCGAAGAGATCGTTGGAGGCAGCGACGAGATTGCCCGAAAGGGCTGTGGGCCCCATGAAGAGAACCACGGAAAAGACGTAGGACACAACGACGATCAGCATGTCCAGCGTCAGGAAAAACGCTTGTTTCTGGCCCTGCTTCAGTGAGGTGACGGTTTTGTACAGCACGGCACTAACCCCTGAGATCAAGTACGTCGAAATCAAATCTTTTGTATGCGTTCATGGCGTCTTAAGGAATGCCGATTAACAGCGTTTTGAAAAGCCGAGAGACGATTCTGAGCAATTTTTAGCCGATTGGTCTAAAATATATGCGATAGCGGTCGTCAGCCATTCGGATCAGCTGCGGTTGGCCCGGACTGTGCGCCGCCGGGAAAAGACGCGAATCACCGTTTGACAGATCAGGCGGATGTCGTAGCAGAGGCTCTGATGACGTGCCCAGATCAGGTCTAGCCGCGCCTTGCGCGGGATGCAGCGGGTGACATAGGTGGTCTCGCCGGTCTCGTGGTTGGTGCAGGCCGAGAGCAGTTTTTCTTCAGTGCGGTGGTAGACGAGCGTGGCCAGTCCCGTCACGCCGGGGCGTTTTTCCAGCACGTGGGCGTAGATGTCCGGGCAGCTTTCGACATAGCAGCGCAGCGGCGGGCGAGGACCGACAAAGCTCATGTCACCGCGCAAAACGTTGAGCAGTTGCGGCAGTTCATCAAGGCGGGTGGCGCGCAGGCGGCGGCCAAGCGGCGTGACTCGATGCTGCTTGTATCCCGTGGAGACGCCAGAATCGTTGGCCACCACGCGCATGGTGCGGAATTTCCACAGGCAAAACGGGGTATCGGGCGTCTTCATCCGTTCCGAGAGGTAGAACACGGGCCGCCCGTCGCAGATCGCGATCAAAAGCGCGATCACGACGATGAACGGTGACAAAAGCACGATCAGCAGCAGCGCGAATGCCACGTCAAAGGCCCTTTTGGCCGGGGTCATGCTGCCATCTCCAAACTGTGCCAGTCGTCGATCATCTGCTGTGCTGTCTGTTTCAGATACAGAAATGGAAGCAGAGCGGCAAGAGATGTGCCATCAAGGGTGACGGCCTGCACCGCATTTTCCGGGGCTTTTCGCCAGATCAGGGGGCGTCCGGCGGCGCGCGCGAGGCTTTCCATCGTCACGGGGACGGGGGCGGTCACGTTGAGCACGTCCGGCAGGCGGTCTGGGGAAAGCTCTGACAGCGCGCAGAGCACCTGCGCGAGGTCGCCCGGGGCGATATAGCTGCGCAAGGGGCCGGTGCCATCGGCGAAGCGGTCGAGCGACACCGCGCCATCAGCGGCGCGCAGGGCCGAGGCGAGGCTATCGGCCCCTACGACATTGGCCAACCGCAGGCAGCAATGGCGCGTCTCGCCGGGAGGCAGGGCGCGCACCGCCGTCTCCATCGCCAGCTTGGCCTGGCCATAGGCATTGGCGGGCTGGGGTGGGTCGGCTTCTGTCAGGGTGGTGCCGGGGCCGTAGACGGCGGCAGAGGAGAGGTGAAGCATGCGCCGTGCACCGCAGGCCCGCGCCAGTTCCGCCCCGTGTTGCACGAGCGCGACATTGGCCGAGAGATCCTCTGGCGTGCCTGTGACCTGTCCCCAAAGGGCGATCACCGTGTCGCAACGGGGCAGATTGGGCGGCAGCACCCCGCCCGGAGACCACAGGATATCCGCCGGTTCCCGACGCGCCAGCCACAGGGGGCGAGGGCCGGTCGTGGCCGGCCAGGCCGCCCGCAGCAGCGTTCCGAGACGGCCAGTGGCACCGGTGATCAGCGCGGTCGGGTCATGGCGTATTTCGGCCAGCATGCGGCTTTGCCTGTCGTTGATGGGCAGATTCCGATTGTCTAGCACGGCAGGACCGGGGTAGGAACCGATGCAATGCCAGAGGAACCGGGGAGTCGGAGAGTGACGCGCACAATCAGGATTATCCTCGGAATGATGATGATTGCTGCGGTGGCGGCGTGCAGTCTGCCCCGGGGTGCCGCCCTGCAAAGCGAGGTTCTGGCCGAAAAGGACAACAAGGCACCGACTTTTCAGGTGGTCGAGGTCACGCGCCGCTCGACCCCGGCGCTGGCGCTCTGGCCTGCGTCGGGCTGGAAGGGCAGTTACCATTGGCTGACCGCCAGCCGTGGCCCGGATTCGTCGACCATCCAGACGGGTGACAGGCTCAATGTCATCGTCTGGGACAATCAGGAAAATTCCTTGCTGGCCAGCGAGGCGTCGCGCTCGACCCCTGTCGCGGGGCTGACGGTTTCGCCTTCGGGCACGGTGTTCATGCCCTATATCGGTGAGATCAACCTGCGTGGCATGACCGAATCCGAGGCGCGCGCCACGTTGCAGGAGCGGATGCTGGAGATCGCGCCATCGGCGCAGGTGCAGTTGAACGTCGAGCCGGGGCGCAACAATGCCGTCGATGTGGTGGGAGGTGTGGCCGCACCTGGCAACTATCCGCTTGAGTCGCGCAACACGCGCATTCTGAGCGTGTTGGCGAGCGCGGGCGGCATTTCGCCCGCAATGGTCAATCCGCTGGTAATACTGCAGCGGGGCGGGCAGGTGTATGAGACGCGGGCGGAGAGCCTATATGCCGAGCCGGCGCGCAATGCGCTGGTGCGGGGCGGGGATCAGATCGTCGTGACCGAGGATGACCGCACGTTCAACGTGCTGGGGGCCGCGGGCAGCCAGAAAGTGATCGCCTTTGAGGATGAGCAGGTCACGGCGATGGAGGCGGTCTCGATGATGGGCGGCCTGAGTGCTGCGCGCGCGGATCCCAAGGGGCTGTTGGTGCTGCGTGAATATGAGCGGCATCATATCAACCCCGACAAGCCCGGCCCCGAGATGCGGCAGGTGATTTTCTCGCTGGATTTCACCAATGCGGATGGTCTCTTTGCGGCGCGGCAGTTTCAGATCAATCCGGGCGACACGCTGCTTGCGACCGAATCGCCGGTCACACGCGTGCAGACCATTCTTGGCCTCTTTGGCACGGTGGTGGGCTTTGCCTCGACCGCGAACAACGTCGCGAACTAAGCCGGGCGGCTGAGACAAGCGGGCGGATAGGCGGGGGACGCTGTCCCCCGGACCCCCTGAGGTATTTTTGGCCAGATGAAGCCGGGCTCAGATGAGGGACATGCGGTCGACCCGTTCGGCATCGGGGAAGGGGCGATAGAGGGCAAAGCGCGCCTGCGCGATCTGGGCATGCACGCGGTCATGCAGCACGGTTGTCACCTCGTCCTGCGCGCCGGTCAGTCGAAAAGCGCGGTCAAGCTGGGCCAGATCATCGACCTCGATTTCAAGCAGGAAATCACCATAGGCATCGGCGGCGAGATTAAGTTTGCGCCGCAATAGGCGCCAGCGGCCGATGGTGCCGTGGTGGTGCAGATGCGAGAGCCAGGCATCGAGAGCGGCGGCAAAAGCCAGTGCCTTGGCATCCTGCCTGAGGTCGATCATGCAGCAATAGAGGTTCATCGGCGGGCATCCGGCGCAAGGGGTCACGCGTCCATTTTGCGCCGGAAGAGTTTAGGTTGGGTTAAGCGGCGCGGGCCCGGTCAGATATTCACAAAGATATTGTCGACGGCGTCCTCATCCCGGTCGGCAGGGCGATGCGTGATCGTGGCCGCGGCGAGGGCGCTGCGGATTTCCTGCTGAACGGGGCGTTTTGGTGCCGGTTGCGGCGTGATGCGGCGCGGGCTAATGGCCCTTTGGGCCATGGCGCGGCGCAGGCGGGCGCGGTGGGCCAGCACCGAGGCCCGGCGCAGCGCGCCGGGGCCGAGCGTGAGATAGGTGAGCAACACCGCCGTCGCCAAGGTCAGGTCGCGCCAGAAGGCCGAGAGGCTCTCGGGGGTGACGGTGATGAGGTTTTGCACGAGGCTGGAGCAGAAGACCAAGAGTGCGAGGCTCAGCGCCGCAAGGCGCAGGTGCAGCCCGGCCATCAGGGCCGCGCTAAGGCAAAAGAGCAGCGTCGAGCCGATCAAATCCGCCGCCGCATGGGGCATGAGGGCGGCAAAGAGCGTGGCCGCATCAAGCCCGGAGACGAGATCAAGCGAGAGCGCGAGGAAATACGAACCGATCACGATCCGGATCAGGTTGAGACCGGTTTGGTCCATGCTGGCGCTGGTGGGCTTGGCCATGAGACAATCCGCAGTGAGAGGTGCCGGGAACCGAAGGAGACAAATACAACCATGCCGCGAGGCGACTAGGGTATCATCATGGAAAATCCGGCGAAAATGCGGCCGGAGCGTGATGATACCCTGTCGCGGGGGCGCTGGTTCAGCCTTCGGCGGTCTCGTCCTCTTCGGCCTGCTCGGCGATCCAGGCCACGGAAACCACCTCTTCGCCGGTGCCGGTGTTGAACACCTTGACCCCGCCTGCGCTGCGCGAGCGGAAGGAGATGCCATCGACCGGCACGCGGATCGATTGGCCCTTGGAAGTGGCGAGCATGATCTGGTCTTCGAGTGTGACCGGGAAGGAGGCCACTACGGCACCGCCGCGCATGGATTTGTCCATGGCCTGCACGCCCATGCCGCCGCGCCCGCGCACCGGGTAGTCATGGCTTGAGCTGAGTTTGCCGGTGCCGCGCGCGGTGATGGTCAGGATCAGGTTCTCGGCAGCCTGCATTTCCTCGAACCGCTCGGTGCTGAGGGCGGCGTCGGCATTGCCTTCGTCCTCGCCAGTGCCGTCGTCCTCGGCCCCTGCCAGTTGGCGGCGCATCTTGAGATAGGCGGCGCGGTCGTCGGCGGAGGCGTCGAAATGGCGGATCACGGACATCGACACCACGCGGTCATCGCCCAAGAGGCGGATGCCACGGACGCCGGTCGATTTGCGGCCCTTGAAGACGCGCACCTCGGTTGTCGGGAAGCGGATGGCGCGACCGGAGTCCGTCACCAGCATCACGTCATCCTCGGGGCCGCAGATGCGCGCGTTGACCAATTCCACGCCCTCGGGCAGGTCCATCGCGATCTTGCCGTTGCGCATGACATTGGTGAAATCCGACAGCGCATTGCGCCGCACATCGCCTGCAGAGGTGGCAAAGACGATTTGCAGGTCTTCCCAATCTTCTTCGGGGCGGTCGACGGGCATGATAGCCGCGATGGAGACCCCGGTGGGAATAGGCAGGATGTTGACGATCGCCTTGCCCTTGGACGTGCGGCCGCCGAGTGGCAAGCGCCAAGTCTTGAGCTTGTAAACCATGCCGGAGGTGGTGAAGAACAAAAGCTGCGTGTGGGTATTGGCCACAAAGAGCGTGGTGACGACATCCTCGTCCTTGGTGGCCATGCCCGACAGACCCTTGCCGCCGCGTTTTTGGGCGCGGAAATCGGCCAGGGCCGTGCGTTTGATGTAGCCGCCGCTTGTGACGGTCACGACCATATCCTCGCGCTCGATGAGGTCTTCGTCCTCCATGTCGCCGGACCAGTCCACAATCTCGGTGCGGCGGGGGACGGCGAAGAGTTCACGCACTTCGCGCAGCTCGTCGGAAATGATCTGCATGATCCGCTCGCGGCTGGCGAGGATGGCGAGATATTCCTTGATCTTGCCTGCGAGGTCCTGGAGTTCGTCGGTGACCTCCTTGACGCCCAGTTGTGTGAGGCGTTGCAGGCGCAGATCGAGAATGGCGCGGGCCTGAACCTCGGACAGGTTATAGGTGCCGTCCTCGTTGGCGCGGTGGCTGGGGTCGTCGATCAGCGCGATATAGGGCAGGATGTCACCTGCGGGCCAGCGCCGTTCCATCAGTTTTTGCCGGGCCTCGGCAGCATCCATGGAGCCACGGATGGTGGCGACCACCTCGTCGACATTGGAGACCGCGACCGCCAGACCGCAGAGCAAATGCGCGCGCTCGCGCGCCTTGCGCAAATCATAGGCGGTGCGGCGCGCGACCACCTCTTCGCGGAAGGTGATGAAGAGCGAGAGGAACCGGTGCAGCGTCAACTGCTCTGGCTTGCCACCATTGAGGGCCAGCATGTTGCAGCCGAAATAGGTCTGCATCGGGGTAAAGCGATAGAGTTGATTGAGCACGACCTCGGCGGTGGCGTCGCGTTTGAGCTCGATCACCACGCGCACGCCGTTGCGGTCGCTCTCGTCCTGCACATGGCTGATACCCTCGATCCGCTTGTCGCGGGCGGCCTCGGCGATCTTTTCGATCATCGTGGCCTTGTTCACCTGATAGGGAATCTGGTCGATGACGATGGCAAAGCGGTCCTTGCGGATTTCCTCGACGCGGGTCTTGGCGCGGATGATGACAGAGCCGCGCCCCTCAAGATACGCCTTGCGCGCGCCGGACCGCCCGAGCATGAGACCGCCGGTGGGGAAATCGGGGCCGGGGATATACTGGATCAGATCCTCGCTCTCGAGATCGGGGTTGTCGATCAGCGCCAGCGTGGCATCGACCACCTCTCCCAGATTGTGCGGGGGTATATTGGTGGCCATGCCGACGGCGATGCCGCCTGCGCCATTCACCAGCATGTTGGGAAAGCGGGCGGGCAGGACGGTGGGCTCTCGGTCCTTGCCGTCGTAGTTGTCCTGAAAATTGACGGTCTCTTTTTCAATATCGGCCAAGAGATAGGCGGCCGGTTTGTCCATCCGCACCTCGGTATAGCGCATGGCCGCCGCGTTATCGCCATCCATCGAGCCGAAATTGCCCTGACCATCGAGGAGGGGCAGGGACATCGAGAAATCCTGCGCCATGCGGACCAGCGCGTCATAGATCGCGGAATCGCCGTGCGGATGATATTTGCCCATCACATCGCCCACGGCGCGAGCGGATTTGCGGTAGGGTTTATCGTGGGTATTGCCGCTCTCGTGCATGGCATAGAGGATGCGGCGATGCACGGGTTTGAGGCCGTCGCGCAGATCGGGAATCGCGCGGCTTACGATCACGCTCATGGCGTAATCGAGATAGGAAGTTTTCATCTCATGGGTGATCGAGACGGAGGGGCCGCTGTGGCTGGGCCGCTCTGGCGGGGTTTCATCCATGTTTTCAGGGGGTTGGGGCGTATCGCTCACGTTTGGGACCGTCCTGTGATCATTCTCTATATCTTGTTGAAAGGACTATATCAGAGGCAGGATATAGGGTGCAATGGGGCTGGGGAATTGCCTTTGTCAGCCGGGCAAGCAGAGTGCTAATATACTGTTTTAATTGAAAAGTAATTTATTTCTGGCACCATGATCCTGTCAGGCAGTGACAGGAGAGACACATGCAGATGTCTGAGACGGAAATGATGCTCAAGGGATATGGGCTGACGACGGCGGAATTCTTCTACCGGATGCCCGATTTTCGCAACGTACTGAACAGTTACCTTTGGCAGGATTATGATCTGGCACCGGATCATCCCAAGCTTTTTGGTTTTATCGAATTCTGGCAGCGCGAGCTAGAAGGCCCGCTGCATTCGGTGCGTTTCACCCATCGCAAGCTGATCGCGCCGGGGGAGTGGCGCAATGTGGTGGGCGAATTCACGCTGCATTGAGGGCATATTGACGCCGCGGGCGGTTGAAGCGCCCGCAGGTCCGTGATTTTGTCGTGGGTTCTCGTTTCCGGTCTGGAGGATCGCCCGATGACAGCCCCGCAGATGATGATTCTCGGCGTGCTTGCGCTGACCATGGGTCTGTTTTTGTGGGGGCAGCTGCGGCATGACGTGGTGGCGTTGGCCGCGCTCATGGCCTGCGTCGTGACAGGGCTGGTGCCCGCCGCAGAGGCCTTTGCCGGGTTTGGCCATCCGGCGGTGATCACTGTGGCTTGCGTGCTGGTGCTGAGCCAAGGTTTGCAAAATACCGGCGCGGTCGATGCGCTGGCGCGGGCGGTGCTGCCGCGTGAGGCGGGGCGCTTTGTCAGCATGGCGGCGCTCTTGAGTCTTGGGGCGATGTTGTCGGGGTTCATGAACAATGTTGGGGCGATGGCGCTCTTGATGCCGGTGGCGGTGCAACTGGCCCATCGGCTTGAGATGCCGCCGGGGCAGGTTTTGATGCCTTTGGCCTTTGGCACCATTCTGGGGGGCATGACGACGCTGGTCGGCACGCCGCCCAATCTGATTGTCTCGGGCTTTCGCGAAGAGGCTGGGCGCGGCGCCTTTGAGATGTTCGATTTCGCGCCGATTGGCGTGGCAGTGGCGGTTCTGGGCGTGGTGGCCATTGCCGTGATCGGCTGGCGTTTGGTGCCCACGCGCAAGCCGGCGGGCGCGTCGGAGTTCGATGCGGGGGCCTATATGACCGAGGTGCGGGTGAGCGAGCGCAGCAAGGCCATCGGGCTGACGCTGCGGGCCTTCGAGCGGGAGGTTGAAAGCTCTGATGCGCAGGTGGTGGCGCTGGTGCGCAATGAGGTGCGCCTCTTGGCCCCGCATGGCGGGCGGCGCATTCGCGCAGGTGATGTGCTGGTGCTGGAGGCGGATGTCGAGGCGGTGGCCGAAACGCTGTCGGTGTTCGATTTGACGCTGGAGGAGGCTGTCAAACGCGCCAAGGATGCAGCACCGGAGGAGGAAGAGGCGGAGGACGGCGAGGAGGCCAAGTCGAGAGAAGAGCGCGATACGGTGCTGCGCGAGGTGGCGGTGCTGCCTGCATCGTCGATTGTCGGCTTGTCGGCCAGCGACCTGCACCTGCGCACGCGCTATGGTCTGAATCTCTTGGCGGTGGCAAGGGCCGGGCAGGCCCCGCGGGCGCGATTGCGCTCGGTCAAGCTGCGCTCGGGTGATCTGCTCTTGATGCAAGGACCGGCGGAGTCGTTGTCGGATTTCATGCATGACACGGGCTGTGTGCCGCTGGGCGCGCGCGATTTGCGCCTGCCAAGCCGTCGGATGGCGCTCACGGCGGCGGCGATCATGGGCATGGCGATCCTGTTGGTCACGTTTGGGGTGCTGCCAGCGGCGGCGAGCTTTGCTTTGGCGGTGCTGGCCTCGATGTTGTTTCGCACGGTGCCTCCGCGAGAGGTCTACACGGCGATTGACTGGCCGGTGATCGTTCTTTTGGCCGCGCTCATTCCCGTGGCTGGGGCGATGCAGGCCACGGGCGCAGCCGGGGTTCTGGCGGAGTTTCTGGTGGCAGAGGTGGCGCGAGGGCAGGCGGTGGCGGCGCTGGCGGTGATCCTGATCACCACGATGTTTCTGTCGGATGTGATGAACAACGCCGCGACTGCCGCCGTGATGTGCCCCATCGCGCTGAGCATTGCGGGCACGCTGGGCGTCAGCCCGGACAGTTTTCTGATGGCGGTGGCCATTGGCGCGTCTTGTGCGTTTCTCACACCCATCGGGCATCAGAACAACACGCTTATTCTCGGGCCGGGCGGGTTTCGGTTTGGCGATTACTGGCGGCTCGGATTGCCGCTGGAAGTTCTGGTGGTGGCGGTCAGCCTGCCGCTCTTGCTGATCGTCTGGCCGCTCTGACGCCGCAGCGCCCTAGGGCGTGCGGCGTCGAGATAGAGGGTATCAGGGGATGATACGGGTATATTTCATGCCTTCGAGCGAGACGCCCGCCAAGGCCCCGGCCTGACCGAAGATCACAGCGATAACCGGGCTGGAGGAGGTGGTCGTGTCGGCGCGAAGGTTCTCGCCCCGGTCATTGAACACATATTCGACATCGGCACCGGCCGCCCAACCGGAGGAGCGGCGGAATTTCTCAAGCGCATCGGGGGTCATGAAAAAGAGCACATGTGCGAATTGCTGCGCGCCGATCTGAAGACCGACGCTGCCCTTGGTGGCGGAATAGTAATCGACCGTGACATTGTTGATGCGCAGCGCGCCGCGGCCAAAGCCGCCGCCGACGAGAAAGCCTGCCTCGGTCACGACCGGCATGATGAGCATGCCGTTGGATTTAGCCGCAAGATCGCGCGTGTTGGGATAGCGGGAATACATCTGGTTCAGCGTGGCATCGACACGGGCGTCGATGGTGGCCGCGCCGGAACTGCCCACGCCATTGCCGCAGGCCGCAAGGAGCGGCGTGCCAGCCATAAGGCCGAGGGTAAAGGTGCGTCTGGTCAGAATGCTCATGGGATTGCCTGTCTGTTGCCTCGTTTCGGGCCGGTCTTTTGTCTCATACCGGTCTGACACTCAGTATAGGGGCAAGCAACGCTGGTGTCACCATGGATTGCGGTCATGCGCGGGATACTGCGCGCGAGCGCTACCCTCTGAACAAGAGCCGCGCCACTTCGGGCGCGAAATAGGTCAGCACCCCGTCACAACCGGCGCGTTTAAAGCACATCAGGCTTTCCAGCATGGCGCGCTCGCCGTCAATCCAGCCGTTTTGCGCGGCGGCCATGATCATCGCGTATTCGCCCGAGACCTGATAGGCAAAGGTGGGTGCACCAAAGGTTTCCTTGGCCCGCCGGCAGATGTCGAGATAAGGCATCCCCGGCTTGACCATCACCATATCGGCCCCCTCGCTGAGGTCACGCTCGATCAGGCGCAGGGCCTCGTCGGTATTGGCGGGGTTCATCTGATAGGTTTTCTTGTCGCCCTTGAGCGCGTTTGCCGCGCCCACCGCATCGCGGAACGGGCCGTAGAAGGCAGAGGCGTATTTGGCGGCATAGGACATGATCATCACATTGGGATAGCCATGCGCCTCTAGCGCCGTGCGGATCGCGCCCACGC
This sequence comes from uncultured Roseovarius sp., assembly GCF_963972555.1. NCBI lineage: Bacteria > Pseudomonadati > Pseudomonadota > Alphaproteobacteria > Rhodobacterales > Roseobacteraceae > Roseovarius > uncultured Roseovarius sp. The sequence goes on along the minus strand of NZ_CAXAUM010000005.1, from coordinate 88,004 downwards.
GCCCGTCCATCATGTCGGACGGCCCGATGATGTCGACGCCTGCCTCGGCCTGAGACAGCGCCTGTTTCACAAGCGCCTCGACGGTGGCGTCATTCACGATCTCGCCCTCCACGACAAAGCCGTCGTGGCCGGTGTCGGAATAGGGATCGAGAGCGACATCGGTCATCACGGTGATGCCGGGCACGGCGGCCTTGATCGCGCGGGTGGCGCGGTTGCTGAGGTTCTCTGGATTCCACGCCTCGGCGCAATCGGCGGTGCGGTTCTCGGATGAGGTATAGGGAAAGAGGCAAATGGCCGGGATGCCCAGATCGGCGGCCTCTTGGGCGGCGGCGACCATGCGGTCGATGGAGCGGCGCATGACACCGGGCATGGAGGGCACCGGTTCTTCGATCCCGTCGCCGTCGCGCACGAAAAGCGGCCAGATCAGATCGCCCGCTGTCAGCGTATTCTCGGCCACGAGGGCGCGGATGCTGGGGGTTGCGCGGGTGCGGCGCAGGCGGGTGGCGGGAAAGGCGGCTTGGGTCGGGCGCATGGGCGGTCTTTCTGGCTGGATCAACCCTGACTGAGTGGCATGGAAATTCGCGCATCTCAAGGGTAGGAATTGCCGCGCACCGGCGCTAAGAGAGGCGACGATGCGGCAAGAGGGGCGCGGATTTGGACTTGTACGACACGGTTTTCGAGTTGATCGACATGCGGTCATTCAGCAACCTCTGGTTCTGGATCGCCTTGGCGGTCACATGGTCCTCGGCAAGTCATTGGGTGATGGGTGTGCCATGGGACATGGCCATTCGTGCCCGCAAGGGCCGCAGCGCGCAGGCGATGACGGATTTCGAGGATATGGTGCGGATCAATATCAACCGCTTGCTCTATCTGGTGCAGGAATCCGGGTTGTTGATGGCGGGGATCACGGCGTTCATTCTGACCACGCTCGTGTTGCTGGGTTTCGTTTATCACAACGAATTCGCTCAGGCGTTGTTCTTGCTCGGCTTTCCGCTTTTGTTGGTCTGGGGCTTGTCCGTGCGGATGGCGCAGCGCATCGCGGTGCAGGGGTGGACGGGGGCCGCGTTGATCAAGCGGTTGCAGACCCATCGCCTGATTATTCAGGTGATCGGCATGGTGTCGATTTTCGTGACCGCCATGTGGGGCATGTATCAGAACATGAACGCCAATATTCTGGGATGACACGCGCCACTGACCGGGCGCAAGACGCAGGAAAATCATGACCAAGGCGCAGCATATCACCGTGGGCGGCGCGCCCGAAGGCTTTGACGCCACGCTCATTCTGGCCGAAGTGGCCAAGACCGGCGCGCCGGTTCTGCATATCGCGCGGGATGACAAGCGTTTGGTGGCGATGCAGGCGGCGTTGCGGTTCTTTGCGCCGGACATGCCGGTGATGACCTTTCCGGGGTGGGATTGCCTGCCCTATGATCGCGTTTCACCCAATGCCGAAATCAGCGCGACGCGGATGGCGACGCTGGCGGGGTTGGCGCATGGCGGTCCGTCGCAATTCGTCCTTCTGACCACGCTCAATGCCGCCACGCAGCGGGTGCCCGCGCGCGATGTGCTGCGCGGTGCGGCCTTTGTCGCCGCGGTGGGCGAGCGGGTCGATGAAAAGGCGTTGCGCGAGTTTCTGGTGCGGATGGGGTTCACGCAGGCCCCCACGGTGACTGAGCCGGGGGACTATGCGCTGCGCGGCGGGATCATCGACATTTACCCGCCGGGCGAGGGGGGGCCAGTGCGGCTTGACCTCTTTGGTGATGTGCTGGACGGGGTGCGTCGGTTTGATCCGGGCACGCAGCGCACCACGGAAAAGCTGGACCGTGTGGAGTTGGCCCCGGTGTCCGAGGTCATTCTGGACGAAGAGGCGATCCGACGCTTTCGCCAGAATTACCGGATCGAATTTGGCGCGGCGGGCACGGATGATCCACTCTACGAGGCGGTGAGTGCCGGGCGCAAACATGCCGGGGTCGAACATTGGTTGCCGTTCTTTCACGAGCGGCTGGAGGGGCTTTTTGATTATCTGCCCGGGGCCACGATCACCCTCGATGAGCAGGTGACGCCGCAACGCCTGGCGCGTTGGGACAGTATCGCGGATCAATACGAGACCCGGCATCTGGCGCTGAGCCAGAAATCGCGGGGCGATACGGTCTACAAGCCGGTGGCGCCCGGTCTCTTGTATTTCGACGATGCCGCGTGGACGGCGGCGGTGGCGAACCGGCGCGTGTTGCAATTCGCGGCGCTGCCGCAGGCGACCGGGCCGGGGGTGATCGACGCGGGCGGGCGCATCGGGCGCAATTTCGCGCCTGAACGCCAGCAGGAAAACATCAACCTCTTCAGCGCGTTGAAGGATCATATTCAGGCAAAGCTAGAGAAGTCTCCGGTGCTGGTGGCGTCCTATTCCACGGGCGCGCGAGAGCGGCTTGAGGGGCTGTTGGAAGATGAGGGGCTGATCGGCGCGGTCGGGATCAGCAGTGCCAAGGGCATCGGCAAGCATGGGCTGCATCTGGCGGTTTGGCCGCTCGAGAGCGGGTTTGACGCGCCGGGGCTGACAGTGATTTCCGAACAGGATGTGCTGGGCGAGCGGTTGATCCGCGCGCCGCGACGGCGCCGGGCCGAGAATTTCCTGACCGAGGCGCAGAGCCTGAGCATCGGCGATCTGGTGGTGCATGTGGATCACGGCATCGGGCGGTACCTGGGACTGGAAGTGGTCACAGCCGCAGGCGCGGCGCATGAATGCCTCGTGCTGGAATATGCCGAAAGCTCCAAGCTCTATCTGCCGGTCGAGAATATCGAGCTTTTGTCGAAATACGGGCACGAAGAGGGGCTGCTTGACCGGCTGGGCGGCGGCGCCTGGCAGGCCAAGAAGGCGCGGCTGAAAGAGCGTATCCGCGAGATGGCAGATCGTCTGATCCGGGTGGCGGCCGAGCGCGCGTTGCGCAGCGCCCCCGTCATCGAGCCGGAACATCACGCCTGGGAGGCGTTTGCCGCGCGGTTTCCCTATCAGGAGACCGACGATCAGTTGCACGCGATCGAAGATGTGTTGAACGATCTGGGATCCGGCGCGCCGATGGATCGGTTGATCTGTGGCGATGTCGGCTTTGGCAAGACCGAGGTGGCAATGCGCGCGGCCTTTGTCGCCGCGATGTCCGGGCTACAGGTGGCGGTGATTGCGCCGACGACCTTGCTGGCGCGGCAGCATTATCAGGAATTCGCCTCGCGGTTCCGCGGCTTTCCCGTCAATGTGCGGCCCCTGTCGCGCTTTGTTTCCACGGGCGAGGCGGCCAAGACCCGCGATGCCATGGCGCGCGGCGAGGCGGATATTGTCGTGGGCACCCATGCCCTCTTGGCCAAGGGCATACGGTTCAAGAACCTCGGTCTCTTGATCATCGACGAGGAACAGCGCTTTGGCGTGGCGCATAAGGAGCGGTTGAAGCAATTGCGCTCTGATGTGCATGTGCTGACGCTGACCGCGACGCCCATACCGCGCACGCTGCAACTGTCGCTGTCGGGGGTGCGCGATCTGTCGATCATCAGCACGCCGCCCGTGGACCGTTTGTCGATCCGCACCTATGTGAGCGAGTTCGACAGTGTCACCGTGCGCGAGGCGCTCTTGCGCGAGCATTATCGCGGCGGGCAGTCGTTCTATGTGGTGCCGCGTATCAGCGATCTGCCGGAAATCGAGGATTTCCTGAAAACACAGGTGCCCGAGGTCAGTTATGTCATCGCCCACGGGCAGATGGCAGCGGGGGAACTCGACGAGCGGATGAACGCGTTCTACGACGGGAAATACGATGTGCTGCTGGCGACGACGATCGTCGAGTCGGGCCTCGATATTCCTACGGCCAATACGATGATCATCCACCGGGCCGATATGTTTGGCCTCAGCCAGCTTTATCAGATCCGGGGGCGGGTCGGGCGCTCGAAAACGCGCGCCTATGCCTACCTCACCACCAAGCCGCGCGTGCCGCTGACGCCGGGGGCGGAAAAGCGGCTGCGGGTGCTGGGCAGTCTCGACACATTGGGGGCGGGGTTCACGCTGGCCTCACAGGATCTCGATATTCGCGGGGCGGGCAATCTGCTGGGCGAGGAACAGTCCGGGCAGATGCGCGATGTGGGTTACGAGCTCTATCAATCCATGCTGGAAGAGGCGATTGCCAAGATCAAATCCGGCCAGATGGAAGGGCTGTCGGAGGGCGACGAGCAGTGGGCGCCACAGATCAATCTGGGCGTGCCTGTGCTGATCCCCGAGGATTATGTGCCCGATCTCGACGTGCGTCTGGGGCTCTACCGTCGCCTGAGCGGGTTGGAGACCAAGGTGGAGCTGGAAGGCTTTGCCGCCGAGTTGATCGACCGTTTTGGCAAGTTGCCGCGCGAAGTGAACATGCTGATGCTGGTGGTGCGGATCAAGGCGATGTGCAAACGCGCTGGCATTGCCAAGCTCGATGGCGGGCCGAAAGGGGCCACGATCCAGTTTCACAACGACAAATTCGCCTCGCCGCAGGGCTTGGTGGAGTTCATCAATGACGAGCGGGGATTGGCCAAGGTGCGCGACAACAAGATCGTGGTGCGCCGCGACTGGAAGGGCGAGAGCGACCGGATCAAGGGGGCCTTTGGGATCGCCCGCGATCTGGCGGAGAAGGTCGTGGCCGAGGCCAAGCGCGCGAAGGGGTGAGGACGGGGTGGGGGCGCTGCCCCCGTCCCGGATTTTATCCGGGACTCCCCTGAGGTATTTTGGGCCAGATGAAGCGGCGGGCGATCAGCCCGCGATGGAGGCACGGTAGATGTCGTCGATGGATTTCGCGATGGTGGCGTTGAATTCGGCATCCGATTGCTGCACCGAGAGACCTTCGGTCAGGGCGCGGCTGAAGCTGGCGATGACGCCGCGATTTTGCGCCAGACGAGCGTTGGCCTCTTCCCGGCTATAGCCGCCCGAGAGCGCCACGACGCGCAGCACGCGGGGGTGGTTGACGAGGCTCTCGTAGAGGTTCGGGGATTCGGGCAGGGTGAGTTTGAGCATCACCTCTTGATCGGCCGGCAGCGCGTCAAGCTGGGCGAGGATGGCGGCGCGCAGGATTTCTTCGGCTTCGGCCTTGTCCTTGATCGAAATGGTCACTTCGGGCTCGATGATCGGCACGAGGCCATGACCGAGGATCTGCTGTCCCACGTCGAATTGCTGGGCCACGACGGCCTCGATGCCCGCAGGGTTGGCGGCGTCGATGACAGAGCGCATCTTGGTGCCGAAAATGCCCGCTTTGACCGCGCGGTCCAGGAGCGGATCGAGATTGGGCATGGGTTTCATCAGCTTGACGCCCTCGGTATCCCCGGCGAGCCCCTGGTCGACCTTGAGAAAGGGGACGACGCCGCGTTCTTGCCAGAGGAAGGCGGGCGAGGGTTTGCCGCCGATGTCGCGGTCCATGGTCATCTCGAACAGGATCGCGCCCAGAACCTTGTCGCCGGTGAATTCCGGTGCCTGCGCGATGCGCGCGCGCATGGCGTGCACCAGATCGAACATTTCCGCCTCGGAGCCATAGGCGCTTTCTTCGATTCCGTAGAGGCGCAGTGCCTTGGGGGTGGAGCCGCCCGACTGGTCGAGGGCGGCGATAAAGCCTTGGCCCGCGCGGAGTTTGTTGGCCTGTTCGGTCTTGCTCATATGGAACACCCCTGAAGCATTAAATGATCTCGCGCCCTCTTAGGCGAGGGGCGCGGGGCTTGCAATCGTGGTGGCGCTAACAGGCGGGCGCTGTGATCTTGCTCAGGACTTGAGTGCTGCAACGCCGGGCAGATCCTTGCCTTCCATCCATTCGAGAAAGGCACCGCCTGCCGTCGAGATATAGGTGAACCCCTCGGCGGCACCGGATTTGTTGAGCGCCGCCACGGTATCGCCGCCCCCTGCGACGGAGGTCAGCTTGCCCGCCTGGCTGAGCTCTGCGGCGTGCGTGGCGGCGGCGTTGGTGGCGGCATCGAAGGGGGAGATTTCGAACGCGCCAAGCGGGCCGTTCCAGATCAGCGTCTTGGCGGCATCGAGCGTGGCGATGATATGGGCCACGGCCTGCGGTCCGGCGTCAAGGATCATGGCATCGGGCGGGCAGGCATGGGCACCCACCACCTCATGCGCGGCACCGGCGGCAAAGTCGCGCGCCACGACCACATCGGCGGGAAGCAGGATCTTGCAGCCCGCCGCCCCTGCCTTGAGCATGATCTCGCGGGCGGTATCGGCCATGTCGTGTTCGCAGAGCGATTTGCCCACATCGAGGCCCATGGCCGCGAGGAAGGTATTGGCCATGCCGCCGCCGATGATGAGGCTGTCCACCTTTGCCACGAGATTGCCCAGGAGGTCGAGCTTGGTCGAGACCTTGGCGCCGCCGACAACGGCCACGACCGGGCGTTTCGGGGTGCCAAGGGCGGCCTCGAGCGCCTGCAATTCCGCCTGCATCAGGCGGCCCGCGCAGGAGGGCAGGTGATGCGCCAGCCCTTCGGTTGAGGCATGGGCGCGATGGGCGGCGGAAAAGGCATCGTTGCAATAGACATCGCCAAGCTGTGCCAGACGCGCGGCAAAGGCGGGATCGTTCGCCTCTTCGCCGGGGTGAAAGCGGATGTTTTCGAGCAGCAGCACGTCAGAGGCCAGCGCCTCGTCCGTCAGGTTTTCGGCCCCTTCGAGGGTCTCGATCAGCCGCACCTTGCGGCCCAAGGCGGCCTCGAGCGCGGGCACGGTCACGCGCAGGGACATGTCCAGCACGACCTTGCCCTTGGGGCGCCCGAAATGCGCCAGAAGGATGGGCCGTCCGCCCTTGGCCAGAATGTCGAGAACGGTGGGGGCGATCCGGTCGATCCGGGTGGCGTCGGTGACAAGGCCGTTTTCAACGGGGACGTTGATATCGACGCGCACCAGCACGCGCTTGCCGGTCAGATCCATGTCGTCAAGGGTTTTCCAGCTCATGCCACATGCCTCCCGAAATCTGGTCGCGCCTCTATTGGCGCGGGTCTTTGCCAGCGTCAACCTCTGTGCTTGGCAATCGCGCGGGAACCGCCTAGGTATCTGGGCATATTTATCAAGGAGAGCCCCATGGCCGAGATCAAGGACCCCGAGAACACCATTCTGATGGAGCTGAAGGGTGGCACTGTCACCATCGAGCTGTTGCCTGCCATCGCGCCGGGCCATTGCGAACGGATGAAGGAACTGGCCCGCGCAGGGCACTATGACAACGTGGCCTTTCACCGTGTGATCGACGGCTTCATGGCGCAGACTGGCGATGTTCAGCACGCGAATATGGAAAAGGATTACAATCCGCGCATGGCTGGCACAGGCGGCAGCGACCTGCCCGATCTAAAGGCCGAGTTTTCCAAGATCCCGCATGATCGCGGCACGCTGGGGGCGGCACGCAGCCAGAACCCCAACAGCGCCAACAGCCAGTTCTTTATCAATTTCAGCGACAACCATTTCCTGAATGGTCAATACACGGTCTATGGCCGGGTGATCGCGGGCATGGAGCATGTCGATGCCATCACGCGCGGCGAGCCGCCCGCGAACCCGGACCGGATGATCAGCGTCAAGGTGGCCGCAGATGTATAAGATCGCACTTGCACTGAGCCTGCTGGCAGGTCCTGCGCTTGCGACGGGGCTCGAGATCGAAATCGCTGGCGAGGCCAATGGCATCGTCAAGATTGACCTCTTTGAGGATATCGCGCCGGGGCATGTGGAACAGATCACCGTGCTGGCCGCTGAGGGGGCCTATGACGGGGTTGTGTTTCACCGGGTGATCGAAGGCTTCATGGCGCAGACCGGGGATGTGCAATTTGGCAAGCTGGAGGGCGGCGACATGAGCCGCGCGGGCATGGGCGGCAGCGCTCGGCCCGACCTCAAGGCCGAATTTTCGGACAAGCCGTTCCTGCGCGGTGTGGTCGGCATGGCGCGCGCTCAGAACCCGAATTCCGCGAACAGCCAGTTCTTTATCATGTTCGATGCGGGTGAGTTCCTGAACGGGCAATATACCGTGGTCGGTGAAGTCACCGAAGGCATGGAGATCGTCGATGCGATCAAGCGCGGCAACGGGCCGAATGGGGCCGTGATCGGCCAGCCTGATGTGATGACGAAAGTCACTGTGACCGAATAAGCATGTCAGTCGCCCCCACATGCGTCCCGGAGCCTCTGGCCCATGGGGTTTGGGGTGTGGCGGGCGGCCCTGTGATCTGGCGCGGCGGCGTTGCGATGCCGCTGCGCACGGTCGTGATCGAGCTGTCAGGCGGTGCGCTATGGGTGCATGCGCCGGGGGTCTTGACCGACGGGCTGCGCGACTGGCTCGAGACACGCGGGCGCGTGGCGCATATCGTGCTGCCCCATGCTCCGGAATTGCCGCATCTCGGCGATTGGCAGGCGGCCTATCCCGGCGCGCGGATCTGGCGCGGGGCAGAGGTGAAAACCGCCTCTTGGGCGGGCGAGATCAAGCCGCTCGTGCTGGAGGGGGCGCAGACCGAGGTTGTCTTTCTGCATCAGGCCAGCCGTTCTGCCATCCTCTCACGGCTCATCATCGCGGTGGAGACCGCGCCGTTGCCCGTCTGGATGCGCCCGCTGGTCTGGCTGGCGGGGATCGACGACAGCGATGGCAAACCGCCCTTGGGCCTGGCGGGGCGTCTGGGCGGGCGCAAGGCGGTGGGGGATCTGGTCGAGCAGGTGCTGGACTGGGGCCCCGAGCGGCTGATCCTGACCCATGGGCGGTGCTACACGCGCGACGCCAGTGGCGAGGTCAAGCGCGCCTTTCGTCGCCTGATGCGGGACCGGCTGTGGGACCGGGCGCTGAGCGAGGCGCGGCGCGGCTGATGCGGGGTCACAATTGCGTGGGGTGGGCTGGTTCGAATCCTGTACCTTCCGCATTCTTGGTGCAGACCCGATGCCACGACAGGATCCGCCATGCCCCGTTTCCTTGCCCTGCTGACATCCCTGATGCTGATTGCCTCGTTGGTCCATGCCGATCCCCGGTCTTGGCGGGCGGAATGGCCGCAAACGAATTTCGACAAGACTACCGTGCGCGACTGGTCCGAAATCGTGTCGGGTGGGCCGCCCAAGGATGGGATACCGGCCATTACCGGGCCGAAATATCGCAAAGCATCCACGGAGAGGCGGATTGCGGACTTAGAGCCGGTGATCACGCTGGAAATCCCCGGCACGCAGCCGCGCGCCTACCCAATCCGCTACCTCACCTGGCATGAGATCGTGAATGACACGGTGGGGGGGGTGCCGGTGGCGGTCACATTCTGCCCCTTGTGCAATTCCGGCATGACATTCGACCGGCGTACGGCGCGGGGGGTGCTGACATTCGGCGTGTCGGGCAAGCTGCGCCACTCGGATATGGTGATGTATGACCGCGAGACCCAAAGCTGGTGGCAACAGGCGATTGGCGAGGCGGTCGTCGGCGATCTGACGGGCACCACGCTCAAGCAGATGCCGAGCTGGATGGAAAGCTGGGATCAGTTCCGCGCCCGCAATCCGGATGGTTTGGTGATGGACGAGCCGGCCTATAACCGGTCCTACGGACGCAATCCCTATCGGGGCTATGATACTTCGGCGCGGCCGTTTCTCTACAATGGCGAGGACCCGCCGCATGGAATTGCGCCGCTCGAGCGGGTGGTGCGGGTGGGCAACCGGGCCTGGCCCTTGACGCGGGTTCGGGCAGTGGGGGGGGTGACGGAGGCAGGGGTGAGGATCAGCTGGGAGGCGGGGCAGGCCTCGGCGCTGGATCACGGGACCATTGCCAAAGGCCGCGACGTGGGCACGGTGCGGGTGCGCGACGGGCAGGGGCGCGATGTGCCGCATGACGTGATGTTCGCCTTTGCGTTTCATGCGTTCTGGCCCAAGGGGGTGTGGATGGTAAGGTGAAGGGGATTGCGTGATCCGCTGAGATGCCGCGCGGTCGCTGGTCCGCGGGACGGCCCAGCGATCCGCGCGGGGGGGCATTTCGGGCATGAGGTCCTCGGGTCGAGCCCGAGGATGACAGAGGCAACACGCCCGAGGGGTGTGGGGCAAAACGGGACGCTGCGCTTGACTTCTGCGCGCGGGGCCTCCATATCGCACTCAACCGACGTTTCCTGCCGCGTGAGCAGCACTGCCCAAATGGGCGTATCTTATGAAATGTCGCGGATGATCCCAAAATCACGCGTGGGGCCAAACACCTGTCAGAGTGCAGGGGGCATGCGGTCCCTTGGCTGCTGGTTGGTGAAACCACGACGACCGGGCGGTGTCTATCACCGCCTGTGACGGGCTGCGGGATGTCCTCGCGCCCCTGAAAGGATACGACTTGAACCTATTTGACGAAATGGGCCTGCCTGCTGCATTGGTGCGCAAGCTGGCCACCGCAGGCATCACCGAGCCGACGCCGATCCAGACCCATGCCATTCCGCATGCGCTGAACGGGTTTGACGTTCTGGGCCTTGCGCAGACCGGCACTGGCAAGACCATGGCCTTTGGCCTGCCCCTGATCACAGCGCTGATGGAGGCACCGGGCAAGCCTGCGCCCAAGACCATCCGCAGCCTCATTCTCGCGCCCACGCGCGAACTGGCCAGCCAGATCCGCGACGCGCTCTTGCCGCTGGTCAAGGACAGCCCGATCAAGATCAATCTTGTGGTGGGCGGTGCCTCGATCAATCCGCAGATCAAGCGGTTGGAGCAGGGCACCGACATTCTGGTGGCGACACCGGGGCGGTTGCTTGACCTCATCGACCGGCGCGCGGTGCGTCTGGATGCGGCGCGCTTTCTCGTGCTGGACGAGGCCGATCAGATGCTTGATCTGGGCTTTATCCATGCGCTGCGCCGGATTGCGGGTCTCTTGGCGGCAGAGCGTCAGACGATGCTGTTTTCGGCCACCATGCCCAAGCAGATGGAAGAGCTGGCCAGTAGCTACCTCAAGAATCCCAAGCGGGTGCAGGTCAGCCCGCCGGGCAAGGCCGCCGATAAGGTCACGCAGGAGGTGCATTTTGTCGCCAAGGCGGCCAAGCCCGACCTGCTGATCGAGATGTTGGCCAAGCACAAAAACGAATTGGCACTGGTCTTTGGTCGCACCAAGCACGGATCGGACAAGCTGGCCAAGCGGCTGGAACAGGCCGGGTACAGCGTGGCGGCGATCCATGGCAACAAGAGCCAGGGTCAGCGCGAGCGCGCGCTCAAGGCGTTCCGTGATGGTCAGGTCAAGATCCTCGTGGCGACCGATGTGGCGGCGCGGGGCCTTGATATTCCCAACGTCAAGCACGTCTATAATTACGAGTTGCCGAATGTACCCGACAACTATGTTCACCGGATTGGCCGGACCGCGCGGGCGGGCCGGGACGGGGCGGCGATTGCCTTCTGCGCGCCTGACGAGATGGGCGAGTTGAAGGATATTCAAAAGGTGTTGGGCACGACGATCCCGGTGGCCTCGGGCCGTCCTTGGGAAGTGCTGCCCGATCCGAAATCGCCCAAGCTCGCGGCGGGGCGCGGTGGGCCGCGCCGACGCAGTGGTGGCGGTGGCTTCAACGGAGGCGGCCAGCAGGGCAAGCCGGGGGCCGGTGGCGGTCGTCGGCGCAAGCCTGGCGGCGGTGGTGGCGCGCGGTCGAACGCGGCCTGATCAATACGAAGGCGCCGGGGGTCATTCCCCGGCGTTTTTCATGTGCCGCAGAATGTGTTTTCGACCACCTCCGCCGGTGTCGGCGGGCGTTTGAGATCATCCGCGTCGGGCCGATCCGTGTAGGGGCGTGCCAAGACGTCGAGCAACCGCTCGAAAGGCGCGTAATCACCCGCAACGGCGGCCTCGATCATTTGTTCAACCCGGTGATTGCGGGGGATGAAGGCCGGGTTGGCGGCGCGCATCACCGCCTCTGGGTCTGGTTCCCGCGCGATGCGGGCGCGCCAGAGCGGCTCCCATGTATCAAAGGCTGCGCGATCGAGGAACTGATCGCGCGCTGTGCCATCAAGAAGCCCCCGGAAGGTATTGGTGAAATCCGCCCGCCCCTCGGCCATCCGTGCGAGCAGATCGGCGATGAGGGCGGCATCTTCGGCCGTCGCCTCGGCAATGCCGATCTTGCGGCCAAAGGCGCGGCGCCATTCGACCTCGATCTGGTCGGGCATGGCATGAACGAGCGCGGTGAAATCCTCGATCGCCTCGTCCAGATCGGGCATGAGGGGCACCAGCGCCGTCGCCAGTTGCGCCATGTTCCAGACGATCACATGCGCCTGATTGTCATAGGCATAGCGCCCGCGCGTATCAATCGAACTGAACACGGTCTGTGGATGGTAGACATCCATGAAGGCGCAGGGCCCATAGTCGATGGTTTCGCCGGAAATGGTTGTGTTGTCGGTGTTCATCACCCCATGGATAAAGCCGATGGAAAGCCAGCCCGCCACCAGCCGCGCTTGGGCGCGGATCACCTCGGCCAAGAGATGCGCTGGGCCTTCGACATGGGGATAGTGCCGCGCGACGGTATAGTCATAGAGGGTGCGCAACCCGTCGAGATCGCGGCGGGCTGCGAAGAACTGGAAGGTTCCGACGCGCAGATGGCTGGCGGCCACGCGGGTCAACACCGCGCCGGGCAGGCCGCCCGCCTCGCGATAAACCGGCTCGCCGGTCAGGGTGGCGGCGAGGGCTCGGGTGGTGGGCTGGCCAAGGGCGTGCATGGCCTCGGACACCACATATTCGCGCAGGACCGGGCCAAGCCATGCGCGCCCATCGCCCATCCGGCTATAGGGGGTCGGGCCAGAGCCCTTGAGCTGGATGTCGCGGCGCTGGCCGTTGCGGTCAATCACCTCGCCCAACAGGAGCGCGCGCCCATCGCCCAGTTGCGGCGAGAAGCCCCCGAACTGATGACCGGCGTAGACCTGGGCCAAGGGGCAGGCACCCTCGGGCACCTGATTGCCGGAAAAGATACTGGCAAGCTCGGTTTCGCTGGCCTCGGCTATGCCCAGTTCGGCGGCCAGATCCCGGTTGAAGCGGATCAGATGCGGGGCGCGCACGGGCAGGGCCGCTTGCTGCGTGTAGAACCGCGCGGGCAGATTGGCGTAGCTGTTTTGGAACGGGATCAGTCGGGTCATGTAGTTTACCTAGGGTCAAGCGCGGAAAAGTCTAGAGCGCGCAGGTCATGAGGCTGTAGGCATCGCGCGGCTCGAAGCGCAGTTTGCGATACAGGGCGCGCACCTTGTCATTGTCGCGTCGGACTTCGAGATGCAGGGCCTTCAGCCCGGCACCGGCAAGAGCCTTGGGCAGGCTGACCATCACCTCGGAGCCGATGCCGCGCCCGCGCACACCGGGGCGGATGTAGAATTCATCGACATAGCCATCGAGCCCGCCAAATTCGACCGACCAGCCAAAGCTGATGACGATATAGCCGATGGGCGCGCGGCCCGGTCCGATCAAATAGGTTACGCCATGCGGGCTGCCTTCGAGCATGGGCAAAAGCGCGGCACGGCGGGTGCTGTCGGACTGGACAATGCCGGCTTCGTCGTGAAAGGCGGCGACCAGCGGCAAAAGCCGGTCCAGATCATCGGGCCGGGCGAGGCTGAGGGCGGTGGTCATAGGCGCGAGAGCCTTTCAGTGAGCAGGTCAAAGAAATCCTGCGAGCGAATATCGTGGATGAATGTGGCATTGGCGGGGCGTTTGGTGACACCCCACCAATCCACCACGGTCATGCCCATGGTCAACTCGGATCCGGTCTCGATTTCCACATTGACGCGGCGGGCGGTGAAGAGATCAGGGCGCAAGAGCCAGCCAATCGTGCAGGGGTCGTGCAGCGGCGCGCCGTCGGTGCCGTGGCGTTCGGGGTGGTAGCGTTCATAGAACCCGGTGAGCGCGCCAACCGCCGCCCCCACGGGCGTGCCGAGGGCGTGAAAGGCGGCATTGCGGGAGGGGGTGACGAGGGCCTTGTGAGTCACATCGAGCGGCAGCATCGTGAGCGGTGCACCGGAGGCCAGAACGCAGGCGGCAGCCTCGGGGTCGACATGGATGTTGAACTCTGCCGCCGGGGTCACATTGCCATGCGCCGCGTGCGCGCCGCCCATGAGCACGATTTCCTGAACGCGCGCGATGATGTCGGGGGCGTGCCGAAAGGCGGTGGCGATATTGGTGAGAGGGCCAATGGGCACCAGTGTAACCGTGCCAGAGGGGCGCGCGCGCAGGGTGTCGATCAGAAACTCGACGGCGTGCCGCTCCGCAAGCGGCATGGTCGGTTCGGGCAGGTCGGGGCCATCAAGTCCAGAGCGGCCATGCACATGCTCTGCCGTGATCAGCGCGCGGCCAAGGGGGCGGTCGCACCCGGCGAAGACCGGCAGATCGGGGCGACCTGCCAATTCGCAGATCTTGCGCGCGTTGCGCGTGGTCAGGGCGAGCGGCACGTTGCCTGCCACGCAGGTCAGGCCCAGCACGTCGAGCGCCTCGGGGCAGGCGAGGGCAAAGAGGATCGCGACCGCATCATCCTGACCGGGATCGGTGTCTATGATGATCTGTCGTGCCGTCATGCCTGTCCTCACGGTGCCCGGCGCACCATGGGGCGGATGTGGCGAAATGTCCACCAGTGGCGTCGTGCGGAGGCGCGTGGCCGCCGATCCGAATCAACACCCGCGCGGCCTTGATGCCGCGACGCAGCATCAAGGCCGCGCCCGTGAAGTGTCGTCGCCGGGTGAGGGCAGGGCGGGGAAATTGCCCGCGGTCAGCAAAAAACCGCATAGATTTCCGCCTCTTGCCTCGGCTTTCTGTTTGGGTTTCGCAGCATTCTGGCTATAGTCCCCCCAACTGCCACAAAGTTACAAACAATAAGGCCGGGGGAGAGACCACCGATGATCCGATCGGAACTGATACAGAAAATCGCCGACGAGAACCCGCATCTTTATCAGCGCGACGTCGAGCGTATCGTCAATACCATCTTCAACGAAATCACCGATGCGCTGGCCGAGGGCAACCGCGTCGAATTGCGCGGCTTTGGTGCATTCTCGGTGAAAAAGCGGGATGCGCGCACAGGTCGCAATCCACGCACCGGCGAAAGCGTGCATGTTGAAGAGAAAAACGTGCCCTTTTTCAAGACCGGCAAGCTCTTGCGTGACCGGCTCAACGGAAAGTAATCCATGCGCTATATCCGCTATGCTTCGATTGCCATTTTCGCCCTTGCGCTGGTGCTGATTGCACTGGCCAATCGCGGGGCTGTGACCCTGCGGGTGTTGCCCGATGAATTGGCGGGCTTTGCCGCGCTCAATCCGACCTATGATCTGCCGCTTTTCATCGTGATCTTTGGCGGCATCCTGATGGGTTTGATTGTCGGGTTCATATGGGAATGGATTCGCGAGGCGGGCGAGCGGGCAGCCGCGGCGCGGCAGGCGCGGGAACTGGCCAGTTTGCGGGCCGAGATCAAGCGTCTGAAAGGCGAGCGGCATCAGGGCAAGGATGAGGTTCTGGCGCTTCTTGATCAGGCGAGCTAACCTGCACGCATGACAAGAAATATTCGTGTCAAAATTTGCGGCCTGACCGCCGCCGCTGACGTGTCGGCGGCGCTTGAGGCGGGTGCGGCCTATGTCGGGTTCGTGTTTTTCGAGAAATCGCCGCGTAATGTGGGGCTGACGCAGGCGCGGGCGCTTGCCTTGAGCGTGCCGCCGGGGGTGGCCAAGGTGGCGCTGACGGTGGATGCCGATGAGGCCACGCTCGATGCGCTCACGGATCAGGTGCCGCTCGATTTCCTGCAATTGCATGGGGATGAGAGCCCGGCGCGGGTGGCAGAGGTCAAATCGCGTTATGGGTTGCCGGTGATCAAGGCCATCGGGATCGCCGAAGCGGCGGATCTGGCGCAGATCGACGCTTATAGCGGTGTAGCCGATCAGCTTTTGATCGACGCCAAGCCACCACCGGGGGCGACACGACCGGGCGGCAATGCGCTGTCCTTTGACTGGGGCTTGATCGCGGGGCGCGACTGGGCATTGCCATGGCTTTTGGCGGGGGGGCTGAACCCTGACAACGTGGCCCTGGCGGTGGCGCGCACGGGCGCACGCCAACTTGATGTCTCAAGCGGGGTCGAGGCCGCGCCGGGGATCAAGGATGCGGATCTGATCCGCGCGTTTATCCGCAATGCCCAAGGTGCTTGAATTTCGCGAGCCGCGCCGTGATGAGGTTGCGCAGGTGGTTGCGCTTTTGCGCGACGATGTTCTGGGGCGGGGACGGGAACTGGGGGATACGGCCGAGTATCTGACCGCCTTTGACGCCATGCAGGCCGAGGGCAACAATCACCTCATTGTGGGCGTTGACGCGCAGGGCGCGGTTTTGGCCACCTATCAAATCACGATGATCAGCGGGCTGTCGCTTTTGGCGGCGCGTCGGGCGCAGGTGGAAAGCGTGCGGATTGCAAGGCATCTGCGTGGGCAGGGATTGGGGCATCTCATGTTCGCGGATGTCGAGGCGCGCGCGCGTGCTGCGGGATGCCGCTTGATCCAACTGACAATGAATGAAACCCGCACCGAGAGCCGCAGATTTTATGAAAGCCTTGGCTATACGGCTTCGCATGTCGGTTTCAAGCGGGCCTTGGATTAGGCGTTCCGGTTGACAGGCCCTAACCCGCAACGGATGCTTTGTGAAAGAGCGAAGAGAGGCTGTGATGACCCGTGATCCCGAGGATCTGAGCGATGTGTATGGGGCGAAGACGCCTGAGCAATCCCGCGCGATCTATAATGATTGGGCGCTGAGCTATGACGCCGATAATCTGGCGCGGGGGTTTCGATTGCCGGGCCTCGGGGCCGCGATGTTTGCGCGGTTCATGGGAACCAGCGAAGGCCCAGTGCTGGATGCCGCCTGTGGCACTGGGCTGGTGGCCGAGAGCCTGCGAACTCTGGGTTACGGACCGATCACTGGCTGCGATCTCTCACCCGGCATGCTGGCCGCGGCGCAGACAACGGGGCATTACGCCGATCTGGTCGAAGCGGAGATGGGCAGCGGTCTGCCCTTTGCCGATGACAGCTTTGCCGGGTTCGTCTGTGTCGGGGCCTTTGGTCCCGGACATGCCCCGGCGGAGAGCCTCATTCATCTGACCCGTGTGACGCGCCCCGGCGGCTTCGGTGTCTTTAACCTGCTTGAGGCAACGTGGAAGGCGCAGGGGTTTCAATCGGTGGTGGAATCGCTGGTGGACAGTGGCCAGATCCATATCGCGCAGCGGTCAGAGCCGTTCTTGCCCTTTCTTCTGGCTGAACCGGACCTGTGGTCGCGGCTCTATGTGATCCGCCGCCTCTGATTGCCCCGCTTTTCGCTGGAAAATCCCCTGCGCGTCCCATATTCATCCTCAGACTTTCCCGAATGACAAAGGCCCGAGACAATGAACGATCTCTTCAACAGCTTTATGACTGGCCCCGACGAAAAGGGCCGGTTCGGCGATTTCGGCGGGCGGTTCGTGTCGGAAACCCTGATGCCGCTCATTCTGGAACTGGAAGAGCAGTATGAGCATGCCAAGACCGATCCATCGTTCTGGGACGAGATGCATGATCTGTGGACGCATTATGTCGGCCGCCCCTCGCCGCTCTATTATGCCGACCGGCTGACGCAGCATCTGGGTGGGGCCAAGATTTACCTCAAGCGGGATGAGCTGAACCACACCGGCGCGCACAAAATCAACAATGTGCTGGGGCAGATCATCCTTGCCCGCCGGATGGGCAAGAAACGGATCATTGCGGAAACCGGTGCGGGTCAGCATGGGGTCGCGACGGCTACCGTTTGCGCCAAGTTCGGGCTGCAATGCGTGGTCTACATGGGCGCACATGATGTCGAGCGGCAGGCGCCCAATGTGTTCCGCATGCGTTTGCTTGGCGCCGAGGTGGTGCCGGTTACAAGCGGGCGTGGCACGCTCAAGGATGCGATGAACGATGCGCTGCGCGACTGGGTCACGAATGTGCGCGACACCTTCTATTGCATTGGCACGGTGGCGGGGCCGCATCCCTATCCCGCGATGGTGCGAGATTTCCAGTCGATCATCGGCAAGGAAACCAAAGAGCAGATGCAGGCCGCCGAAGGGCGTCTGCCCGATACGCTGGTGGCGGCGATTGGCGGCGGGTCGAATGCGATGGGGCTGTTCTATCCGTTCCTGGATGATCCGACCGTCAATATCATCGGGGTCGAGGCTGGGGGCCATGGTGTTGACGACCGTATGGAGCATTGCGCAAGCCTGACCGGCGGGCGGCCCGGCGTGTTGCATGGCAATCGCACATATCTCTTGCAGGATGCCGATGGGCAGATCCTTGAGGGACATTCGATTTCGGCAGGTCTGGATTATCCGGGCATTGGGCCGGAACACAGCTGGCTGCATGAGACGGGGCGTGCCAAATATGTGTCGATCACCGACACCGAGGCGCTGAAGGCGTTCCAGCTCTGCTGTGCGCAGGAGGGGATCATCCCGGCGCTGGAGCCGAGCCATGCCCTTGCCCATGTGATGAAGATCGCGCCGACCCTGCCCAAGGATCACCTCTTGGTGATGAATATGTGTGGGCGTGGCGACAAGGATATATTCACGGTCGCCAAGCATCTGGGCTTTGACATGAAGATCTGAGGCGCGTTCAGGGCATAAACCATGGTTTATGGTGGCGTATTTAAGCCCCGGTCCAGTGGCCGGGGCTTTTGCTTGGGGTCAATCTGGGCTCATCCGGGGGCATGCCGCCGCCGGTTCAGTGATAGACACCAGTGGAGATTGCTTATGAAACCTATCGTGTATGCCGCGCTTGCTACCCTTTTGCCCGTCATGGCTGAGGCCAGCCCCTTGATCGACACGGAGGTCACCGCGCTTCAGGCCGAGGGGTATGACCGGATCGAGGTCAAGACCGGGCGGACCCAGACCAAGATCGAGGCGATACGCGGCGCTGAAAAGCTGGAAGTGGTCTATGACAGCACCACCGGCGCCGTGCTCAAGCGCGAAATCGAGAGCGCCGAGTATGACGATGACATCTCGGTTGGGGTCAAGTATCGCAGCCGGGATCGCGATTTTGTCGGACGTGACAAGCGCGATGACGATTGACCGAAACGGGTCCAGCCGCCAGTCTGGCGGCTATCCGGCCTGCGCGCGGTTTCGCGTGCGGGCCTTGCTCTTGCCTGAGGGTGCCATGCGTCGCTTGATTCTGACCGCTTTGACCGCAACCGCAATTGTCCTTGCCGTGCCTGCGGGTGCACAGACCGCCGCCGATCGGATCGTGGCGCAGCTGCGGGGACAGGGGTTTGAGGACATCGCGGTCACGACGACGCTCTTGGGGCGGGTCCAGATCATCGCTCGTGAGGACGACACGCGGCGCGAGATCATCCTCAACCCCGCGACGGGGGCGATCCTGCGCGATTACTGGACCGACATTGACGACGACGGCAAGCGTAAGCGTAAGCGCAAAGGCAAGGACGATTACCTGCTCGACAGTGACGACGACAAACGGCGAAAGAAGGACGATGACTAAGACCTGCCGAGGATTGGGCGCATGAGGGCGCGGGCGGGGTATATCCTGCTTTTTGCGGTGCAACTCGCCTGCGCGTTCTTTTTTCTGTATGACATTCTGGCCAATCTCTTTGGTCTGCGCGTCACGCCGATCAACTGGCAGCTTTATGAGTTCATCGAGATTGGCGCGGCCTTTGGGCTTGTGATCGGGGTCATTGTGACGGCGCGGCTCATGGTGCTGTCGGCGCGGCGGCGCGACAAGGCGGAGTCCGATCTGCGACTGGCCTCGGGGGCCTTTATGGCGGTGCTGGAAGAGCGATTTACGGCATGGGGGCTGACCCCGGCAGAGCGTGACGTGGCGCTTTTTGCCATAAAGGGCGTATCCTCCAGCGATATTGCCACGCTGCGCAACACCTCGGAGGGGACGGTCAAGGCGCAGAGCACGGCGATATATCGCAAGGCTGGCGTGAACAGCCGCGCGCAGCTCTTGAGCCTCTTTATCGACGATCTGATGGAGGGGCCATTGCCGTCGGTGCCCGATGTTGGGTTGGCGGACCGTCAGGCCTTGAACACCTCATCGACCGGGACCTGAAGGGCGTTGGCGAGCGCATTGGTCTGAGAGGCCATGCCGATGACCGCGAGCAATTCGCCATGCTGTTCAGGCGTCATGCCCTTGGCGCGTGCGGCGGCGGTGTGGGAATGGGCGCAGTATTCGCAACCATTGGCGACCGACACGGCGATGTAGATCAGTTCCTTGGTCAGCGGGTCGATTGTGCCGGGGCCCATCACGGATTTGAGCCGGTCCCAGGTTGCGCGCAAGAGCGCCGGGTCATGGGCCAGCGCGCGCCAGAAATTGTTGATGAAATCGCTGCCACGGGTGGCGCGGATGTCGTCGAATACGGCGCGCGCCTCGGGGCTGGCCTCGGAATCGGACAGAAGGGGGACAGTCGCCATTCTCTCAGCTCTCCGGGGCGGCGTGCTCTTGCAGCACTTCGAACGGCACGATTTCGAGGGCGCGCACATGGGTGGCGTCGAGCCGCACCATGGGGGCGCAGCCCTCGTCATGGGCCTGAAGAAAGCGCGCGGCGCAGAGGCACCATTGATCGCCCGGTTTCAGGCCGGGAAACTGGAATTCCGGGTGCGGCGTGCTGAGGTCGTTGCCGACATACTTGGAAAAGGCCAGAAATTCAGCGGTCATCACCGCGCAGACCGTATGGCTGCCGTGGTCCGCGTCGCAGGTGTTGCAATGGCCGTCGCGGAAAAAGCCGGTGAGCGGCTTGGTCGAGCAGGCTTCCAGAGCCTCACCCAGAACATTACGGGCCTCATCCATGATCGTCATTGGGTCGGTCCTTTTGCTAGTCGTCAGCAGAGTGGCGGGTTTTGGGCGTGATTACAAGCGGTTGTAGGATGGAACTAGCTGCGTTCCTCGGCCTTGGCCTGATCCCAAAGAGCGTCCATTTCGGCCAGATCCGAGTCTGACGGGCGCAAACCACGTTCGGCCAAGAGCGCCTCGATCCGCTCAAAACGCCGGGTGAACTTGGCATTGGCGCGGCGCAAGGCGGTTTCGGGGCAGAGCTTCATGTGCCGGGCGAGATTTGCCATGACAAAGAGAAGGTCGCCGAATTCCTCTTCCACCGCGTCTTGGGTCAACTCAGTGGCCGCTTCATGCAGTTCCTCAACTTCTTCGCGTATCTTGTTGAGAACATGAGAAGAGTCTGGCCAGTCAAAGCCAACGCGCGCGGCGCGTTTCTGGAGCTTGACCGCGCGCAGGAGCGCAGGCAGGCCAAGCGCCACGCCGTCGAGCGTGCCGGTCTTGGCCTCAGCGGCGCGTTCGGCGGCCTTGACCATCTCCCAGTCGCGGGTTTGCTGTTCGGCGGTCTTGTCGCGGCTCTCGGAGCCGAACACATGCGGATGGCGCGCGACCATTTTATCCGAGATGGCGTTGGCCACGTCCTGAACGTCAAACAGGCCCCGGTCCTGCGCGATCTGGGAATGAAACACCACCTGCAACAGAAGATCGCCCAATTCGCCGCGCAATTCTTGCCAGTTCTCCTGTTCAATCGCGTCGGCCACCTCATAGGCCTCTTCAATCGTGTATGGCGCGATGGTGGCGAAATCCTGTTCGATATCCCAGGGGCAGCCCGTGTCGGGATCGCGCAGGCGGGCCATGATGGCGATGAGGCGGGGCAAGCCGCCAAGGGGATCGTGGATGAGCGTGTCGTCAGGCATTGCGGCGGCCTCGTCTTTGGGGTTGAGTGGACCCTGACGCGAGAAGGAAGGGATGTCCAGAGATGGCCGTGATCAATCGAATTGCCGGGTTTTCCGAGGAAATGACGGCCTGGCGCAGGCATCTGCACGCGCATCCCGAACTTGGGTTCGATTGTCATCAGACAGCGGCCTTTGTGGTCGAGCGCCTGCGCGAATTCGGCATTACCCAGATCGAAACCGGGGTGGCGACCAGTGGTGTGGTCGCGGTGATCGAGGGGCGGGGGGATGGGCCCACGATTGGTCTGCGCGCCGATATGGATGCGCTGCCGATGACCGAGATCACCGGGCTTGAATATGCCAGCCAGACCCCGGGCAAGATGCATGCCTGCGGCCATGACGGGCATACGACCATGTTGCTGGGGGCGGCCAAATACCTGTCGGAGACGCGGAATTTCGCTGGGCGCGTGGTGCTGCTCTTTCAGCCCGCCGAAGAGGGGCCGGGCGGAGGGCGTATCATGGTCGAGGAGGGCGCGCTGAGCCGCTACGGCGTGGATCAGGTCTATGCGCTGCATACGCTGCCGGGGGTGCCTGCGGGCCGGTTCGAGACCACACCGGGGCCGATCATGGCGGCGGTGGACACGCTCCATATCGACGTGATCGGGCGGGGTGGCCATGGGGCCATGCCGCATGAGTGCCTTGATCCGGTGGTGGCGGCGGTGGCCATCGTGCAGGCGATTCAGACCATTGTCAGCCGCAACCGCAATCCGCTGGATGATCTGGTAATCTCGGTGACGCAGATTCACACCGGCACGGTCGATAACGTGATCCCCGAGACCGCCTATATCAACGCCACGATCCGGACCTTCACGCCCGAGGTGCAGCAGATGGTGCACAGGCGTTTGCGCGAGGTGGCCATGGGCACAGCGGCGGCGCATGGGGTGCGGGCCGAAGTGCGGATCGATTTAGGCTATCCCGCCACTTATAATGACGCGGACAAGACTGCCTTTGCCGCAGAGATTGCGCGCGAGGTGGTGGGCGAGGGGGCCGTCATCGCGGATCGTCCGCGCGAGATGGGGGCCGAGGATTTTTCCTATATGCTGCAAGAGCGTCCGGGGTCGTATCTGTTTCTTGGGCAGGGCGAGGGGCCGGGGCTGCACCATCCGGGATTCAATTTCAACGATGCGGTGGCGCCAATCGGCGCCTCGTTTTTCGCGCGGCTGGTCGAGCGCGCGCAACCGATTGCCTGAGAGGGGAATAGCATGGCACTGGAAGATGCGAAAAAGCAGGTGGATCAGGCATTTGCGCGCGATGATCCGCGCGGGCTGACTTATGAGAACACTTTTGGTGGGGCGCTGTCCTTTGCACGGCGGCGCTACAGCAAAGACCTCAGCGGTGTGGATGTGGCGATCACAGGCGTGCCGTTCGACCAATCCGTGACCAACCGGACCGGCACCCGCATGGGGCCTCGCGCGGTGCGCGAGGCGAGCGCGCTGCAGGTCTATGATCCGCCCTATGGCTGGGATGGTTATGATCCACTCTCGCATCTGAGCATCGTGGATTATGGCGACCTGGCGTTTGATTACGCGCAAGTGGCAGCTTTTCCTCAGGCCTTGCATGACCATGCCAAGGGGATTCTCGCAGCGGGTGCCGCCTGTTTCGCGATCGGGGGCGACCATTATATCACCCTGCCGCTGTTGCAGGCCCATGCCGAAAAATACGGACCGCTGGCGGTGGTGCATTTCGATGCCCATTCTGATACCTGGGTCGATGACGACCTCACGCGGATCGATCATGGCACGATGATGTACAAGGCCGTGAAACAAGGCTTTGTCGATGTCACGCGGTCGGTGCAGGTGGGGATACGCACCACCAATCCCGATACGATGGGCTTTACCACCCTTGACGCGCGGCAGGTCCATCTGGAAGGGCCGATGGAAATCGCGCGTAAAATCAAAGAGATCGTGGGCGATGCTCAGGTTTATATGACCTTTGACATCGACGCGCTCGACCCCGCCTATGCACCTGGCACCGGCACGCCGGTCTGGGGCGGGCTGACATCGGCGCAGGCCGCGATCATTCTGCGCGATCTGGCGGGGATCAATCTGGTTGGTGGGGATATGGTCGAGGTATCGCCGCCCTATGATACCACGGGGGCCACCGCGATTGCGGGGGCGCATGTTCTGATGGAAATGCTCTGTCTCTGGGGCTGGACCCGGCGGGGTTAAAGAGACAGGCGGCCGGTCATTCCGGCCGCCCGCACCAGATCAGGCGTTTGCTTCGCGGATTTTTTCGGCGGCGTCCTTGTCAAAGGACACGCCGGATTTTTCGAACAATTCGTCGAGTTCTCCCGAGAGCGTCATTTCGGTGATAATGTCGCAGCCGCCCACAAATTCGCCCTTGACGTAGAGTTGCGGGATGGTCGGCCAATCGGAATAGTCCTTGATGCCTTGGCGGATTTCTTCATCGGCGAGGACGTTGACGTCCTTGAACTCGACGCCCATGTAATTCAGCACGCCCGCAACGCGGCTGGAAAAGCCACATTGTGGCATGTCCTTGGTGCCCTTCATGTAGAGCACGACATCGGCGGATTTCACGGTGTCTTCGATGCGGGTCTTGGCGTCAGTCATGATGTGTGTCCTATCGGTCTGTCAATCGGCCTTGGCCGAGGTGTCGGTCTCGTCCGGGTCATACCCGGTTTCATCGTCGCCCAAAAGCGTTACATGGGTGCTGTCGGTTTCTTCGCAATAGCCAAGGCCATAGGCGGCGCGCCCGTCGCGGCGGTAGCGGAGGATTTCATGCCACATCGTATAGGCAAAAATTCCAGCGAAGGGTAAGATCAGCAAGGCAACGAGAAGGCGGGGTTCCATCAGGCTCAGTCGGGCGCCTTGGTTGTCAGTGCGAGCGCATGAACGGCACCATTGGGGCCGTCCATCTTGCCCTTGAGCGCGGCGTAGACGGCGCGTTGCTGCTGCACGCGGTTCATGCCACGAAAGCTCTCGTCGATCACTTCGGCGGCGAAATGCACGCCGTCGTCGCCTTCGACGGTGATCTTGGCATTGGGCAGGGCCTGGCGGATCAGGGCTTCGAGATCGGAGGCGAGCATGGCCATCGGTGGTCTCCTTGTCAGGTCTTGCCCAAGATGTAGAGCGCCGCCGGGAGGAGTGCAAGAGAGCGTGGCACCTGCCTTTCATCTGGCGCAAAATACCTCGGGGGGAGCGCCGCAAGGCGCGTGGGGGGCAGCGCCCCCCTCTGGCGAGGTTCAGATTTCCTCGCCCTTCTTGAGCAGATCGTCGATGAGCGCGCGTTGCAGCGCACCGCTGTCGCCGCCGCCATATTGCAGCGCGCCGCCGGAATAGAGCGTGCCGTAACTCTGGGCGAGGTTCACCACCTGACCCAGTCCCGAGATGAATTCGTCCTTTTCCAGAGGTTTGAGCGGATGGATGAAGGCGGCCCAGAGAATATCCTTGGCAATGGCGTAGCGCGCATCGAGAGCGGTGTCGAAATTGGCTTGCAGGATGCGGCTGAGGTCTTCGGGTGCAAGGTCTTCGGTCTTGGCAACGGGGGTCATGGCGCGCATCCGGTCGGCGGTTTCATCCGTGACGATGAGAACCTGCACGTCATTGACGCTGAGCTGCCAGACGGTTCCGTTGCTCTGCGCTTGCGGGTCGAGGGCGCGGATGATGGTATCGAGCCGGTCGAGCGTCATCGCGGGTTCTGGCTCTGGGGGGGTGTCCTGCGCCGTGAGGGGCGTGGCGAGCAGGACAAGGCTGGCAAGAAGCAGGCGGCGAAGCATGGACGATCCTTTCATGGCTGGCACGAGCCTGCCACGGTGGCCGTGTCCGCGCCATGGGGCTCCGGATAATGTGATGGGGTGAGAGGGTGGTCTTAAGGGATCGTTGCGCTTATGCGATGAGCCGCGCGGGGCCCGTCCGAGGGGGCGGACGGGCGCTGCGCGGCGGCGCTACGCGCCTTGAGTTCGCGCTTTGGAGATTGGGACGAACGTCAGAAACAGGCCAGAATCGCCATCCTGATGTGCCTGCTTCCTTAGCCGAAGGTCGCCCCGAAGGTGCCCCGGAACAGGCTCGACAATTCGGCGAGCGGAGCCTCGGATTTGCCAAAGCGCACGGTGTCGCCGGTGAAGCGCCCAACGGAGGCGAGTGGCACGCCCGCTTGACCTGCGGCGATCATCAGCGCCTCGGCCTGATCGAAGTTGCAGGCGATGAGATAGCGCGCCTGATCCTCGCCGAAGAGGGTGGCGGCATCATCGCTGTCAAGCTGCACGCCCACGCCTGCCGCCTCAGCCATCTCGAAGGCCGCGAGGGCCAGACCCCCATCGCTAAGGTCGGTGCAGGCCTTGATCAGCGCATGGTTGGCGCGGATGAAATCGCCGTGGCGTTTTTCTGCGGCCAGATCCACGGGGGGCGCGTCGCCCTCGACCCGGTTGAACACCTCGGCCAAAAGGGCCGATTGGCCCAGGTGCCCATGGGTTTCGCCCAAGACAAGCGCCACATGCCCGTCGCGCGCCTGTCCGGTGATTGCCGTTTCCGGATCGCGGATGATGCCCACAGCGCCGATGGTCGGCGTGGGCAGGATCGCGGCACCGTCGGTTTCGTTATAGAGCGAGACGTTGCCGGATACGATGGGCATGTCGAGAGCGGCCACCGCCGCGCCGATGCCCTTGATCGCGCCCACGAACTGCCCCATGATCTCGGGCTTTTCGGGGTTGCCGAAGTTGAGGTTGTCGGTGGTGGCAAGCGGCACCGCGCCCAGGGCGGTCAGGTTGCGATAGGCCTCGGCCACCGCCTGTTTGCCGCCCTCGAACGGGTTGGCCTTGACGTAGCGCGGGGTCACGTCGGAGGTGAAGGCCAGAAGTTTGTCGGTGCCATGCACGCGGATGAGGCCTGCGCCTTGCCCCGGCGTGCGGGCTGTGTCGGCCATGACCATGGTGTCATATTGCTCATAGACCCATTGCCGCGCGCAGTAATTGATCGAGCCGATCAATGCCTTGAGACCGTCGATGGGATCGACGCCAGGCACGCTGGCCGCATCGAGCGGAACTGCGGGCGCTGTTTCCACCCATGGCCGGTCATATTCCGGGGCAGAGCCCGAGAGGGTGGCCAAGGGCAGATCGGCCTTGATGTCATTGCCATGCAGGATGAGAAAGCGGTCTTCGGCGATGGTTTCGCCGACGATGGCGAAATCGAGGTCCCATTTCTCGAACACCGCGCGTGCCTCGGCCTCAAGCTCGGGACGCAGGACCATGAGCATGCGTTCCTGAGATTCCGAGAGCATCATTTCATAGGCGGTCATGTTCGCCTCGCGCTGTGGTACCGCGTCGAGTTGCAGCTTGACGCCGAGACCGCCCTTGTCGCCCATTTCCACGGCGGAACAGGTGAGGCCCGCAGCACCCATGTCCTGAATGGAAATCACTGCGCCCGTAGCCATCAATTCGAGACAGGCCTCCATCAGACGCTTTTCGGTGAAGGGGTCGCCCACCTGCACGGTGGGGCGCTTTTCCTCGATGCTGTCGTCGAATTCGGCGCTGGCCATGGTGGCACCGCCAACCCCGTCCCGGCCCGTCTTGGCCCCGAGATAGACCACGGGCATGCCGACGCCAGAGGCGGCGGAGTAGAAAATCTTGTCTGCCTCGGCCAGACCTGCGGCAAAGGCGTTTACAAGGCAGTTGCCGTTATAGGCCGGATCGAAGCGCACCTCGCCCCCTGCGCATGGCACGCCAAAGCAGTTGCCATAGCCGCCTACGCCCGCCACGACACCATGCACGAGTTGGCGCGTTTTGGGATGCGACGGTTCGCCAAAGCTGAGCGAGTTCATCGAGGCGATGGGGCGCGCGCCCATGGTGAAGACATCGCGCAGGATGCCACCCACCCCGGTTGCGGCCCCTTGATAAGGCTCGATATAGGAAGGGTGGTTGTGGCTTTCCATTTTGAACACCACGGCCTGACCGTCGCCGATATCAACCACGCCGGCATTCTCACCCGGACCGCAGATCACCTGAGGCCCGGTGGTGGGCAGGGTGCGCAGCCATTTCTTTGACGATTTGTAGGAACAATGCTCGTTCCACATGGCCGAAAAGATGCCCAGTTCGGTAAAGGTCGGCTCGCGCCCGATGATCTCGAGGATACGGTCGTATTCCTCTGGCTTGAGGCCATGGGCCGCAATGAGATCGGGGGTGATGGACGGTTCCTGCATCGGGCGGGCTCCTTCGGGGATGTGCATGCGCGGGTCTTTAAAGCACCCGCGCGGCGGGGGGAAGGGGCGCGTGATCGGCTGCGGGAGATTTTGGGGCATTACAGCAAAGCGGCCCGGCCTTTGAGGGCCGGGCCGTGGGCGCGCCGAGAGGGAGGGGCGCGCCGTGAAACGCGGGGCGTTACTGCGTCATCGTCGCGACTTTTTCTGCCACGGCGGTGCGCAATTGCTCGAGCGTCATGGCATATTCCAAGCCACCGTTTTCCCCGACGCTGAGCGTGCCTGCCTCAAATCCGATACGCTCGGCCGCAAGGTCGGCATCTGCGCTCACATCGACGTAGATCAGGTGTTCTGCGCTTTTGTCACCCTCGTGCGAGGCGACTTCGCCGATGATCTTGTCATCCACCGACGTCAGCTTTGCGCCGGTCTCGGCCTCTGCCAGAATATTCTCGACGAGGGTCTTGCTGGCCTCGCGCTCGCCTTTTGCTGTCAGATCAAGATCGGTGGGTGCGTGAATGTCACCATTCTCGGCCACCGTGGCCTCTGACCAAGTGTCGGACTGCGCGGTTGCTGCTGTGCCCTCGCCTTGTTCATAGATGGCATCCACGCCGCTGTTGTCTTGCGCCTGCCGTTCAGTGCCGCCTTCGTCTGCGGCCAAGGCCGTCAGGGCTGAAACGCTTGTAAGGGCCGTTGCAAGAGCCAGTGTGCGGAACGTCATAGTATCCTCCGTTTCTGCAGGGTCAGTCCTGCGATTTGCATCAACGCGCCGAATGCGCGCTTGGAGGGTCAACGCCGGAGGCACGGCACGGTTCCAAATAGAATGAAAAAAGTTGAAACGCTTTGACCCTGCAAGCCTTAACGACTGCGCGGGGGGCTGAGGGCGCTGCTATTGCGCTTCGGGGCGCAGGGTCGTGATCCCCACCGCCGCCGCGCGTGCCAGATCGGGGTCGAGCGACATGGGGATATATTCGCCGCGCCGCCAGAGTTGTGACAGGTTGTCGTAATAGCGGCTGAGGAAATGCCCCGACTGGCCGGTGGCGATGATGAACACGCTGCTGTCAGGATCGGCAAAGTCGTAAACCCCGCGATAGCCCGCGCCATGGACATTCTGGAACCGGTCTGGCCCGTTGCCGCCGCGCGTGCGCCCACGCAAGAGCGTATTATCGCCCCCCGAGGTGGATTGGCGGATATTCACGAAATAGCGCAGGAGCGGCACATCGCCCAACACTTGATGATCATGGGTGGCTTGATGCGCGTCGCCCCATCGCAGGCTTTCCAGCGACGCGCCGTAGCGCTCTGAAATCCAGATCAGCGCATCGTCGAGCGCCATGCGCGCGATGTCTGTGCAGGTCTCGACCGCCGTTGACTGCTTGACATCGCACCAGGCGGCAGCGCCATCGACATTGCGGAACACCCGTTCGATGAAAATCGGATCGGGGTGGTCGAATTCGCGCGAGAGGGGGCCCAGATCGTCGCGAATGAGCCGGTCCATCAGCGCGCGCATCCAAGCGGCATAGAGGAGTGGCTCTGGCAGGTGTTCGTTCATTTCGCCGTTCCAGTCGGCCAGCATGGTCAGCGCCCTTTGGCGCAGGCGTTCGGGGGTGCCCTCGGGGGCGGCTTCGCCGGTGAACCACAGATCGGCGCCGATGAGTGGCAAGAGCGAACGGGCGGTAAAGCTGACGGTGTCCAGCTGCGCCTCGATAAAGCTGTCGCGGGTATGCACTTCGCGGCCCTGCATCAGGCGGCGCCAGCGGTGGACGCGCTGTGTGTCGCCCCAGAGGTGGCTCACATGCATGGGAAAGGGACGATCCACCACCTTGTTGTTGGTATTGCCGAGGATGCCACCCGAGGGGGCGATGAATTCGGGGTTGGCGGCAAAGGGCAGCATGCCTTGCCAGCGGTTTTCCGGCAGCCAACCGCGTGCGGGCATGCGCCCCTCGCTTTCGTGGCGGGCGTCGCGGCGCGGCATGGCCCCGATCAGGCGCATGGCGATGGTGCTTTGGTCCACAAGGGTAAGGTTCTGGGAAGGCGCGATGTAAAGGCGGCTTAGGTTAATCGCCTCTTGCACAGTCTGCGCGCGCATCAGGCCGATGGCCGAGGACATGGTGGTATCCTCGGGGCTGAGAGCTGTCCAGGCGAGGGAGGCCACATGGCCTGCAGGGGTCACTTCGGCCAGATCGTAATGGCTGCCGGGCAGGACGGGGCCGTTGTCTGTCCAGCGCAGGGTGAGGGTGACGGGATCGGCATCCTTGATCTCGATTATGGAGCGCGTGGTGCGAAATTCTTTCCACCCGTCGGGTGTGCGGTATTCATCGGGATTATCGGGATTCACCTCTTCGATATAAAGGTCCTGATCGTCCAGATAGGATGAGGTGACTGCCCAGCCCAGTCGCGCACTGCGCCCGGTCAGGATCGCGGGAATACCGGGAATGGTGCCGCCGATCACGCCACCGGTTTTCAGGTCAAGCCGGGCGAGATACCAGATGTTCGGCGCGGAAAAGCCCAGGTGCGGATCATTGGCGAGAAGTGTCCCGCCCGAGGCCGAGCGCGAGGGCGCAGCGGCAAAGGCATTCGAGGCCCCGGCGAAGGCGCGATGTTTGAAGGGCGAGAGCGGATCGTCCGTTTCGGCTTTGCTCTGCGCGACGCGCGACCAGTCCGCACCGGGAAAGAGGGCGGCATATTCGGGCAGGGCGGCGATGCCGCTGCCGGGCGCAAGAGGCATGATGTCGGCAAGACGGTCCGGATCTTCCAGCGCCAGAGCGGCGCGGGCAAAAAGCACCTCGTTTTCGAGATGCGAGGAAAGCTGCACCGCCATGAGTTTGATCAGCGCGATGGAGTCGGCGGGTTGCCATGGGGCGATGGGGGCGTTGAAAATGAACTGTTCGGGTGCCCCGCGCCCCAGTGCCTCGCGGTTGATCTCGGTCAGGCGGGCGTTGACGCCATCGGAATAGGCCTTGAGCGCCGCCAATGTCTCGGCGTCCTGCACCGCGACCGACTGGCGCGCGAGCGTGTAGAGGTCGAGCCGGCGCAGGGTGCTGTCGATCTTGACAGTGCGGGAGCCGAACACCTCTGAAAGCCGCCCCTGCACGGTGCGGCGCATGGTCATCATTTGCCAGAGCCGGTCCTGCGCATGGGCATAGCCCAGCCCAAAGAAACTGTCGGCATCGGTTTGGCCGAGAATATGCGGCACATTGGCATTGTCACGCACGATCTCGACCGGGGCGGAGATGCCCGAAACGGTCAGCGTCTTGTCATAGTCTGGCAGCGAGCGCGACAGCAGGAAATAGGTGCCGACCAGTGCCAACAGCGCCAGCAGGATCGCGCCGCTCGCCAGCCGCAACAACCATTTCAACAGCCCTGACATGCCCCGGCACCGCCCTATTTTCCGCTTGCATCACCTGCCGGGGATAGTCAGAAAACCCCGGCAAGACAATGGCACACAGTATGGGAGAGGACAGGACAATGGCAAAACTGGCGTTTCTGGGGCTCGGGGTTATGGGCTATCCGATGGCGGGGCATCTGGCGGCAGCTGGGCATGAGGTCTGTGTCTACAACCGCACGGCCGCCAAAGCCGAAGCGTGGGCGGCCCAGCATGGCGGGCGGCACGCCGCCACCCCGCGCGAGGCCG
Organism: uncultured Roseovarius sp.; assembly: GCF_963972555.1. Taxonomy (NCBI): domain Bacteria; kingdom Pseudomonadati; phylum Pseudomonadota; class Alphaproteobacteria; order Rhodobacterales; family Roseobacteraceae; genus Roseovarius; species uncultured Roseovarius sp. Next base: position 56,575 of record NZ_CAXAUM010000005.1, on the reverse strand, counting down.
CAGCGGGGGCCGACTTCGTGATGGCCTGCGTGGGCAATGACGACGATCTGCGCTCGGTCTGTCAGGGGGCAGATGGTGCCTTTGCCGGGATGGCGACAGGCGCGGTGTTCGTGGATCACACTACGGTGTCGTCGAAGGTCACGGCCGAGCTTTACGCCGAGGCCAAGGCGGCGGGGCTGAATTTTGTCGATGCGCCGGTGTCGGGCGGTCAGGCGGGGGCAGAGAATGGCCAGCTTTCGATCATGTGTGGCGGCGATGAGGCGGCTTATGCGGCGGCCGAGCCGGTGATGCAGGTCTATGCCAAGCTCTGCCGCCGGATCGGCGAGAGCGGGGCCGGTCAGATGACCAAGATGTGCAATCAGATCGCGATTGCCGGTCTGGTGCAGGGGCTGGCCGAAGCGCTGCATTTCGCCGAGAAGGCGGGCCTCGACGGGCGCGCGGTGGTCGAGGTGATCTCTCAGGGTGCGGCCGGGTCGTGGCAGATGTCGAACCGCTATGAGACCATGCTGGACGACAAGTGGAACCACGGTTTTGCCGTCGACTGGATGCGCAAGGACCTGGGCATTTGCCTGAGCACCGCAGACGAGACCGGCGCGAGCCTGCCGGTGACGGCGCTGGTCGATCAGTTCTACAAGGATGTGCAGAAGATGGGCGGCGGGCGTTGGGATACCTCGAGCCTCTTTGCGCGTCTGCGCAAGCTGGGCTGAACAAACAGGGCGTCAGGCGATCTTGCGGTCGCCTGACAGCCATTTGCGGGTGTCGATGACGTCGAGGATGAGCGAAAAGACATCGACCGCCAGCAGGATCAGGAGATAGGTCCGAAAGCCATCGGCGATGTCTTGGGTCAAGAGCCACAGGATCAGCCCCAGCATCGGCGTCCAGATCAGAACATGCGGCACGGCCATCACCTTGGAAAAGCCGCGCTCGACCAGCATCAGCACACCATTGCAGAGCATGGCGCCCACCGCCATGAGCGCCAGCCACGCGCCTGCGGGCTGCGTGACAAAAAAGAGCGACGCGGCATTGACCGGCACGAGGATGAGCGCGACCCAAAGCTGCACCCAGAGGGGGAGGCGGCGGTAACTCTGCCAAATTTGCAATATCATGTTTGCCCCTTCTATCAGGCGTCCTTGGGGCGCAGCGTCAGCCATATCAGCGCGCCGCCCGCCAGCATCAGGAACGGGGCCATGGCGAGGTTTACGGACGTCCAGCCAGCCTGAGGCGTGCCGCCTGAGCAATTCATCAGCCCACCCGACGAGAGCGAGGCAAAGGTCACGCCGCCAAAGACAATGAGGTCGTTGAGGCCCTGCATCCGCCCACGCTCGTGCGGCGCATGGGCGCCTGCGAGCATGGTGGTGGCCCCGATAAAGCCGAAGTTCCAGCCGATGCCCAAGAGGATGAGGGCGACAAAGAAATTTTCCAGCTGCACGCCGTTGAGGGCCACAGCCCCCGCACCGGCGAGGATGACAAGGCCGGTGGCCACGATCTTTTCCACGCCAAAGCGGGCAATCAGGTGGCCGGTGAAGAAAGAGGGGATATACATGGCCAGCACATGCGCCGTGACCACATCCGCCGCGTTGCCCGCGTCAAAGCCGCAGCCGACCACGGCGAGCGGTGTCGAGGTCATCACAAGGTTCATCAGCGCGTAGGACACCGTCGCGCAGATCACCGCCACGGCGATGCGCGGGGTTTTCAGGAGTTCCATCCGTGTGCGGCCATGAGGGGCATCCACGGCGGGCACGGGCGGCTTCGGGATGTCGAGCAGGAGAAAGAGAAATGCGCCTGCGATATTCAGGGCAATGACGGCAAGATAGGTGCCAAGGAACGGGATCACCATGGCCTGCGAGGTGGCCTTGACCAGTTGCGGGCCGATCACGGCACTGAGCAGGCCACCGGCCATGACATAGGAAATCGCCTTGGCGCGGAAAGCGTCGCTGGCGGTATCTGCGGCGGCAAAGCGGTAAAACCCCTGGGCCGACATATAGGTGCCGGTGATCAGGCTGCCCAACAGGAAGATCGGGAAGGAGGCGGTGTAAAGACCGTATGCGCCAATCGCCCCGCCGATGGCCCCGGCACAGGCGCCGATCACAAAGCCCGCGCGGCGGCCGTAGCGTTGCATAAGGTGCGAAATGGGCGTGGCCGAGAGCATCGAGCCCAGCACGATCAACGATATGGGCAGGGTGGCGAAGCAGATGTTTGACGCCAGAGATTGCCCGGCAAGTCCGCCCACGACGAAGATCATCGGCATTTGTGCGCCCAAAATGGCTTGGGCTGCGACGAGAACGGCCACATTGCGCTTGGCGCGGCTGTCGTCAGGAAGGAGGGCTGTATCGGTCATGGCGCAAGTGCTAGACCCGTCGCGCGAGGCCTGCAAGCGTAATTCAGGTGCGGTCGATGAGATGCGCGAAAGAGCCGCTGACCCGGCCAAGGGTAAGACCCATGGGGGCAAGAGCCGTGCCTTCGGCATCGGTGGCGGAGAACAGCGCCGGGCCGTCGGCCTGCAAGGTGGTGGCGTAGTGGAATTCATGCGCGGCCCATGTGCCGGGGAATGGGCCTTGGGCGGCGGTCAGGGTGCGATAGCCCAGATGTAGCCGACGTGTGGCAAAGCTGGTTTCGAGCGGCAGCAGGCCGGCCATGGCATGAGGGGTGCCCGAGGCGTCGATCAGGCCAGTCCCCAGCGTCATGTATCCACCACATTCTCCATAAATATCTGCATGTTGCGCGGCATTTCTGAGACTTTGCATGAAGATATGGTTGGACGAGAGGCGGCCTGCGTGCAGCTCCGGGTAGCCGCCGGGCAAAAAGATGAAACCGGCCTCTGGCACCGGGTCGTCGGCGAGGGGTGAGAAGGGTTTGAGTTCGGCCCCGGCCGCGCGCCAGTCGGCGAGCATGTGCGGATAAGTGAATCCGAAGGCGCAGTCCTGGGCCACGGCGATGACCTGTGCCGGTGGGGTAAGGCGCGGGGCGGATGTCGGCCCGGGTAATGGGGCGGCCAGCGACAGGAGCGCGTCACGGTCGAGGGTTGCGGCCAATGCGTCGGCGGCGGTGTCGAGGAACTGTTCAAGGTCGGGGCGCTCAGCGGCCTGCACCAGCCCCAGATGGCGAGAGGGTTGCGCCAGCGCCGGGTTGCGGCGGAGTGCTGCCAGAACGGGCAGGCCAAGAGGCGCAAGAGCGCGGCGCAGCATCGCCTCGTGCCGGTCGGAGCCTGTGTTGTTGAGCATGATGCCAGACACGCGCACCATTGGGTCAAACCCTGCGAACCCGGCCACGAGCGGCGCGATCGAGCCTGCCATACGGCCTGCGTCCACCACCAGAACGACCGGCAGGTCCAGATGCCGCGCCAGATCGGCCACAGCGCCGCGGCCGTCTGGGGGCGCTCCGTCGAAGAGGCCCATTGCCCCCTCGATGATCAACAGGCCGTCGCCCGCCGCAAGGCTGCTCAGGCGGTCGGGCGTCATGGCCCAAGCGTCGAGATTGGGGCAAGGCGCGCCGCAGGCGGCCTCGTGAAAGCGCGGGTCGATGTAATCGGGGCCGGACTTTGCCCCGCGCACATGCAAACCCTCGCGGGAGAGAAGGCGCAGCAGGGCGAGGGTGAGCGTGGTCTTGCCCGCCCCGGAGGAGGGCGCGGCGAGGATCAGCCCCCGCATGCGGTCTCGGCTGGCAGGCCGCGCCCGAGCGGGTCGAGATCACGCGGCGCGGCACCGGCCATCATGCCTTGCCAGTCGAGCACCTGACGCATGAGCACCGAACGCCCGATGCAGAGGATCGCGGGCGGCTCGAAGCCGCTGGAGTCGATATCGGCGGCAAGCCGTCCGAGGGTGGTTTCCAGCACGCGCTGATCCGGGGTGGTGGCAGAGGACACGACCGCGCAAGGCTCATCCGCCGGGCGGCCTGCGTCGAGAAGTGCCGCGCTGATCTGGCTTGCGTGTTTCATGCCCATGTAGATCACGATCACCTGACTGCCCTGCGCGATGGCCTGCCAGTCGAGCGAGGAGGGCGTGAGGCCGGATTGATCGTGGCCGGTGACGAAGGTCACGGATTGGTTCACGTCGCGGTGGGTCACGGGTATGCCGGCATAGGCCAGCCCGCCGATGCCTGCGCTGATGCCCGGAATGATGCGGATGGGCACGCCGTGCTGCACCAGCGTCTGGGCCTCTTCGCCGCCGCGGCCGAACACGAAAGGATCGCCGCCCTTGAGGCGGAGCACGCGCTTGCCCTCGCGGGCGAGGTCCACCAGTTGCAGGGAAATGTCGCGTTGCTTGGCCGAGGGTTTGCCACCACGTTTGCCGGCGTAGATGTGGCGGGCCTGCGGTGCCCAGTCGAGGATGCAGTCCTGCACCAGCGCGTCATAGATCACCACATCGGCCTGTTGCAGCGCGTTGACCGCGTGGAGCGTCAAAAGGCCGGGGTCGCCGGGGCCTGCACCACAAAGCCAGACCCAGCCGGGTTCCATCCGGGGCCATTGGCCGCCGGGAAGCGAGGGGAGAGTGGGGTGGTGCGAGTCGGTCATGTCTTTCTATGGCGCGAGTTTCATTCGGGGGAAAGGTGGCAAACGACCATGCACCGGGGTCAGAGCGACATGCCGGGAGTGACCGGGCCTTGGGAAGGCCCGGCCGGGGTGTGTGTTACATCTTGCACTCAGCCGCGTAGGCGTCGGCGTGATCCTCGAGCGCCACACCGATGATCTTGTTGGTGTAGACGTCGCCTTCCTTGATCACTTCGCGAACATAGATGTCCTGGATCGGGTGATGGTTGTTGCCAAAGGCGAAATCACCGCGCGTGCTGGCGAAATCGGCAGCTTTGAGGGCTGCGCGGAAGGCGTCAGCGTCTGAGGGTTGTGCCTGATCCAGAGCGGAGATCAGGAGGTTGGCGGTATCGAACCCCTGGCTTGCATAGAGCGAGGGCAGGCGGCCATATTTTTCCTGAAAGCTGGCAACAAAGGCCAAGTTGGTTTCGTTGTCGATATCCTTGGACCATTGCGAGGTGTTCACGATGCCAAGGGCCGCGTCGCCCACGGCCTGAAGGATGCCTTGGTCAAAGCTGAAGGCCGGGCCGACCACGGGCAGGCCAACGCCGCTATCGGCATATTGCTTGAGGAAGGAAATGCCCATGCCGCCGGGCAGGAAGAAGAAGACCGAGTCGGCACCGGACGCGCGGATCTGGGCGATTTCAGCGGCGTAATCGGTTTGGCCGAGCTGGGTGTAGATTTCGCCTGCCAACTCGCCCTTGTAGAACCGTTTGTAGCCTGTGAGCGCGTCCTGACCTGCCGGATAGTTGGGCGCGAGGATGAAGCTGTTTTTATACCCTGCGTCATTGGCATAGGCGCCGGCGGCCTCGTGCAGGTTGTCGTTTTGCCAAGCGACGTTGAAATAGTTGGGCAAGCAGCCTTGACCGGCCAGCGCCGAGGGGCCGGCGTTGGGCGAGAGATAGAACTTGCCTTGGGCCACAGCGCCGGGAATCACGGCCATGGCGAGGTTGGACCAGATGATGCCCGTCATCACGTCGACCTTGTCGGACTGGATCATCTTGTCAGAGAGTTGCACGGCGATGTCGGGCTTGCGTTGATCGTCCTCGATGATCACCTCGATGTCGGTGCGCCCGGATTGTTCCAGCGCGAGCATGAAGCCGTCGCGCACGTCGATGCCGAGGCCCGCGCCGCCGCCCGACAGGGTGGTAATCATGCCGACCTTGATGTCAGCCTGCGCAGTGACGGCGGCGAGGCTGAGCGCGCCAGCGATGGCCAGTGTCTTGAATGTCATGTGTCATCTCTCCCTGATGTCGGGCGGTTTTGTCCGTCCCGGTTTGCCCTTGGTCCCCCAGAAGGCGATGCTCAATCCTTTCCACAGCTTTGACAAAAGGTCCAGATGCGAGCGGAATGGATCAGGGGCTGGTATGGCGCGCCATGAAGCGGTCAGTCTCGGCGGGGGTCGGGGGATGGCCCGAGAAATTCTCAACATAGGCAGGCATGCGGGCGATGCGGATGTCGCGGGGTTCGGCGACCATCATCGAGATATAGCCGATCTGGGTGTAATAGACGGTATGGGCGCGGGTGTCGGCGTGATCGGGGGCGTAGCCGAATCGCTCGAACATGGTGCGGATTGCGGTGATGCGGGTCTCGTCCGTGCGTTGCAGCTTGGCCTTGACCACTGGATCGCCGAGCGCCCAGTTGCGGATCGCGAAATCGAGGCGGGAATCAAAGAGGTCACGGGTGAGCCAGCAGTCGAAGAGATTGTAGAGCGCCTCGTTGATGGATTCGGCGTAGGCCTCGGTGCGGGCGACGAGATTGCCGGTGTTCTGCGCTTCCCAGCGGTCGAGCAGGGCGGCCAGAAGCGCCTCGCGGTCCTTGAAATGCCAATAGAAACTGGTGCGCGAGAGGCCAAGCATCTGGGCCAGCGGCATCACCTTGACCGCATCCACCCCGGCGGTGACGAGCACCTCATAGGCGGCGTTGAGCCATAGATCCTCGGAACCGCGGGTTGCGGGATCGGGGGCGGGTTTGGGGCGGCGCGTGATTGGGGCGTTGGTCATGGGCCGAGCCTAGACGGTTTTGACGGCGGTGGCAAATCTCTTGACAGATTAGTGGATTTTCTCGACAGTAGTGTCGATTACATTTCCCACTATCGCCGGGTGCTGCCCGGCCAGCTCAGGATCAGGCCGATGCCGCACGCCATTTCCACCGACAGTCTTGTTGATATGCCCACCCCGTCTCCTCGTCGGTCACGCGGTGGGCGGGCCGCAATGCAGGTCCGGCGCGGCACGGGCGCGGGCACTGCGGTGAACCCGCTGCATGTGCCCTATATCACGCGCGGCATTCCCACCCATGACATCGCGTCGGAGGAGGGGCTTGATGCGATCATCGCGACCGCCGACCGGATTCTGGCCGAAATCGGCATCGAGTTTCGCGAAGACCCGGAGACTGTGCGCCTCTTTCAGCAGGCGGGCGGCAAGGCGCGGGAAGTGGGGCCGGAGGCGTGGAATGTGACCTTTGAGCCGGGCCTCATTCGTGGTCTGTTGGCCACCGCCCCGGCGGAATTCACGCAATACGCGCGCAACCCGGCCAAGTCGGTGCGGATCGGCGGCAAGTCGATGGTGTTTGCGCCTGCCTATGGCTCGCCCTTCGTGATGGATCTGGACAAGGGGCGGCGCTATGGCACGATCGAGGATTTCCAGAATCTGATCAAGCTGGCGCAATCCTCGCCCTGGCTGCATCATTCGGGCGGCACGATTTGTGAGCCGACGGATATTCCGGTGAACAAGCGGCATCTGGATATGGTCTATGCGCATATGCGCTATTCGGATCGGGCTTTCCTCGGGTCGATCACCGCGCCGGAGCGGGCCGAGGACAGTATCGAGATGTGTCGCATCCTGTTCGGGGCGGAGTATGTGGACAGCCATTGCGTGATCATGGGCAATTTCAATTCGACCTCGCCCCTTGTCTGGGATGGGGTGAGCACGCGGGGCATCCGCGCCTATGCCGCCGCCGGTCAGGGATCCATCCATCTGCCGTTTCTGTTGGGGGGCGCTGTATCGCCACTGACCATGCCGGGGGCGATTGCGCAATGTCTGGCCGAGAGCATGGTGGGCTGTGCGCTGACGCAATTGGTGCGGCCCGGCGCGCCCGCGATTCTGGGCAGTTTTCTCTCGTCGATGTCGCTGCGCACCGGGTCCCCCACGTTCGGGACGCCCGAGCCTGCGCTGGGATCGCTGGTGATGGGTCAGATCGCGCGGCGGCTGAACATGCCCCTGCGCTGTGCGGGCAATTTCAGCACCTCGAAGCTGCCCGACGCGCAGGCGATGACGCAATCCATGATGTCGATGATGTCGGCGGTGAATGGGGGGGCGAATTTCATCCTGCATTCCGCCGGGTTCCTCGATGGGTTGCTGTCGATGTCCTATGAAAAGCTGATGCTGGATATGGATATGTGCGGCGCGCTGCATGCCTGGCTCAAGGGGTTGGACGTGAACGAGGATACGCTGGCGTTTGAAGCCTTGGCCGAGAAGGGACCGGGGGAGCATATGTTCGGGTGTGCCCATACGCTGCGCCATTACGAGACCGCCTATTGGGACAGCGGGCTGGACGACAACGACACCTATGAGACATGGTCGGAGGCGGGCGGGGTCGATGCGATGACCCGTGCCAATCGGGCGTGGAAAGACGTGTTGGCGAACTTCGAGGCACCGCCGCTTGATCCGGGGATTGATGGTGCGCTGTGCGAGTTCATCGCGCGACGCAAGTCCGAAATGGCCGACGCCTGGTATTGAAACGAATTGACGAGAGGCAAGCCCCATGTCGCGTGACCCGCTGCTGCAACCCTATCAACTCAAGCATCTGACCCTGAAAAACCGGATCATGACCACGAGCCATGAACCGGCCTATCCAGAGGATGGCATGCCCAAGGCGCGCTATACCGCCTATCACGCCGAGCGCGCCCGCGCGGGCGTGGCGCTGGCGATGACCGCAGGTTCGGCAGCGGTGTCCAAGGACAGCCCGCCCGTGTTCAACAATGTTCTGGCCTATAAAGACGAGGTGGTGCCCTATATCCGGCAGTTGACCGACGCCTGTCACGAGCATGGCTGCGCGGTGATGATCCAGCTCACGCATCTGGGGCGGCGGACGGGCTGGGCCAAGGGCGATTGGCTGCCATCGGTATCCTCGACCAAGCACCGCGAACCGGCGCACCGGGCCTTTCCCAAGCTGGCGGAGGATTGGGACATCGCGCGCATCATCTCTGATTTCGCCGATGCCACCGAGCGGATGAAGGAAGGCGGCATGGACGGCATCGAATTGCAGGTCTATGGCCATCTGCTCGACCAGTTCTGGTCGCCGCTGACCAATGATCTGGACGGGCCTTACGGCGGGCAAAGTCTCGATAGCCGGATGAAGCTGCTCTTGGACGTGCTGGCCGCCATTCGCAAGCGGGTGGGGTCGGAGTTCATCGTCGGCCTGCGGTATACGGCGGATGAGGCCGAGGCGGGGGGGATCACGCCCGAGGAGGGGTTGGAGATTTCCAAGCGGTTGGCGGCCACCGGCATGGTCGATTTCCTCAACGTGATCCGGGGGCGTATCCATACCGACCCGGCGATGACCGATGTGATCCCGGTGCAGGGGATGAAAAACGCACCGCACCTGGATTTCGCGGGCGCGGTCCGGGCGGCGACGGGCATGCCCACGTTCCATGCCGCCAAGATCCCCGATGTGGCCACCGCGCGGCATGCGATTCAAGCGGGGCTACTCGATATGGTTGGCATGACGCGGGCGCATATGGCGGATCCGCATATCGTGAAGAAGATCATCGAGGGGCGCGAGGATGATATTCGGCCCTGCGTAGGGGCCACGTTCTGTCTGGACCGGATTTATGCCGCCGGTGAGGCACTGTGTATCCACAACGCTGCGACGGGCCGTGAACTGACCATGCCGCATGAGATTGCCCCGGCTGAGACACGCAAGAAGGTGGTGATCGTGGGCGCTGGTCCTGCGGGGCTTGAGGCGGCGCGCGTGGCGGCAGAGCGCGGCCATGATGTGACGGTGTTCGAGGCGCAGCCCGATCCGGGCGGGCAAATCCGGTTGACCGCACTCAATCCCCGGCGGCGCGAGATGATCAGCATCATCGACTGGCGCATGGCGCAATGCGCCGCGCGCGATGTGGCGTTTCATTTCAACACCTTTGCCGAGGTCGAGGATGTGACGACGCTCAACCCCGATGTGGTGATCGTGGCCACGGGGGGGCTGCCCAACCGCGAGCTGTTCGAGAGCGGCAAGGAGCAGGAGCTGGTTGTCACCGCATGGGATCTGATCTCGGGCGATGTGAAGCCGGGGCAGAACGTGCTGATCTATGACGAGAGCGGCGATCATCCGGGGTTGATGGCAGCGGAGGTCGCGGCCAATGCCGGGGCAAATGTCGAGGTGATGACGCCGGACCGGGTGTTTGCGCCGGATATCATGGCGATGAACCTGGTGCCCTATATGCGCAGCCTTCAGGACAAGGACGTCACCTTTACGGTGACACGGCGGCTCTTGGATGTGACGCGGGATGGCAATCGGCTGAAGGCCAAGATCGGGACGGATTACAGCAAGTTCACCTCTGAGAAGACCTATGATCAGGTGGTGGTGAACTATGGCACCTTGCCGCTTGATGATCTTTACTTCGAGTTGAAGCCGCTGTCGCATAACCTGGGCGAGGTGGATCACGACGCGCTGATTGCCGGTCGTCCGCAAGAGGTGGTCCGCAATCCGGAAGGGACATTCAAGCTCTTTCGGATTGGCGATGCGGTGTCCGCGCGCAATACCCATGCGGCGATTTACGATGCGCTCCGGCTGATGAAGGACATCTGAGGTGCGACTTGGGTTTCTGGGCACCGGCACCATTGCGGAGGCGGTGGTGCGGGGACTTGCACCGGACGGGCATCAGATCAGAGTGTCGGAAAGAAATTCCGCGCGGGCGGCGCGGCTGGCGGCCGAATTCCCGAATGTGAGTGTCGCCACCAATCAGGGCGTGGTGGCGGCAAGCGAGGTTCTCTTTCTGGGGCTTATGGCGGAGGATGCGCCCGAGGTTCTGCGCGCGCTGCGCTTCCTGCCGGATCAGCGCGTGGTCTCGTTCATGGCGGGGCTGTCGCTGGAGGAGGTCGGACCGCTTGTCGCCCCGGCGCGGGCAGAGGCGGTGATGCTGCCCTTTCCGGGCATCGCGCGGGGTGGATCGCCCATTCTGGCGCTGGGTGAAGTCGGCGTTATCGAGGCGCTCTTTGCGCCTGCCAACACGGTTTACCGCTTGCGCGATGCGGTGGAACTGGAGGCGTATCTTTGTGCGCAGGCTGTATTGTCGCCAGCGGTGCAGATGGTCGGCGTCGCGGCGGAGTGGTTGGGCGGGGATGGCGCGCAGGGCGAGGCGTTTCTGCGGCATCTGGTGGGTAGCAGCCTGATGAGCGGGGCCTGTGCGCCGATGCTGGAGGCGCTCAACACCGAGGGCGGTTATAATCAGCGGTTCAGGCAGCACATGGAGGCGGCGGGGATGCGTGAGGCATTGCGCGACGGCTTGGACCGTCTGGGGGGCAAGGTATGAGCGGGTTTTCGCATGTGTTTCGCCCGGCGGTGCTGGCGGGGCATACCCTGCGCAACCGGGTGGTGTTTGGCGCCCATACCACGAATATGGCCGAGGACGGTCTGCCGGGCGCGCGCCATATTGCCTATTACGAGGAAAGGGCCATTGGCGGGGCCGCGATGATCGTGGTCGAGCCGATGCCGGTGCATCCGACGGCGGTGTTGACGCGCGGCAATTTCCGACATTCCAGCGACGCGGTGATCCCGGCCTTTGCCAAGCTGACGCAGGCGGTCAAGCGGCATGGGGCCGTGGTGGTGCAGCAGCTGTATCATGTCGGTGCGCATGGGGATCAGGACAATAGCTGGCAGGCGGCGTGGTCGCCCTCGGGCGGGCCAAGCTGGCATGACAGTGACGGCAGCCACGAGATGAGCGGGGCAGAGATCAAGGAAGTGATCGAGAGCTTTGTTGCCGCCGCGGTGCGGTGTCAGAAAGCTGGGTTCGACGGGGTCGAGATTTGGGCCGCCTATCACTGTCTACTGGATCAGTTCTGGACGCCGATGTCGAACACGCGCGAGGATGAGTGGGGCGGGAGCCTGGAAAACCGCACGCGGTTTTCACGAGAGATCCTGCGCAGGGTGCGCGCGGCCTGTGGGCCGGAGTTCATCGTCGGGCTATCTGTCAGTGACGGATCGAGTGCCGAGGCGATGTTGGACCATGACGCAATGGCGGAAATCGTGGCGCTGCATGATACCGAACGGCTGATGGATTACGTCACCTGTGGATCGGGCAGCTATCTGGATTTTCATCCGCTGATGCCGACGTTTCTCTATCCCGAAAAGCTGGGTGTCGATCTGGCAGTGCGGCTGAAGCGCGTTGTGAAACACGCGTTAGTGACAGCCGAGAGCCATATTCGGACGCCGGAGAATGCGAATACCGTGTTGGGGGCAGGCGAGGCGGATATGGTCTCGATCGTGCGCGGGCAGATCGCCGACCCGCATCTGGTGGCCAAGGCCGAGGCGGGCAGACCTGAGGACGTGCGCGGCTGCATTTCATGCAATCAGCAATGCTGGGGGCGGCGGAGCCGGGATTACTGGATCTCGTGTCTGATCAACCCGTCGGTGGGATGGGAGCATGTGTGGGGCGGGGATCGGTTCAGCCCGGCGCCTCAGGTGCGCGATGTGTTGGTGGTGGGCGCGGGACCTGCGGGGCTGGAGGCGGCGCGGGTCGCCGCCGAGCGCGGCCACCGTGTGAGATTGCATGAGGCGGGGCCGGAGCTGGGTGGGCAGTTCCGCCTTGCGGGGTTGCAGCCGAGGCGGGCGCAAATCCTCGACCTCTTGGCGTGGTACGCGCGGCAATTGGCGCGGCTGGGTGTAGAGGTGCAGTTCAACAGCTATCTGGATGCGGATGATATTGCGGGGATGGGGGCGGATCATGTGATCCTCGCCACAGGGTCGTCGCCCGCCGGCACCGGGTTTCAAAAGGCGATCCCGCATGTCGCGGAATTGCCGGGGCTGGATGGCAATGTCTGGCCGGTCGAGGATGTGATGGGGCGCGCGGCGCGTCTTGGCAAGCGGGTGATCGTGCTCGATGAGGGCGGCAATTGGCGCGGGTGCGGCACGGCCTGGCATCTGGCCGAGGCGGGGCATGAGGTGGTGATTGTGACGCCGCAAGCGATGGTGGGGCGCGAATTGGAGCGTTCCGCTGCCGATCTGCCGCTCCGGCGGCGGCTGGCGGCGCTGGGCGTGCGTTTTATGACCGAAAGTGCAATCACCGGCTGGCAGAACGGTGGGGCAGAGGTGGTGGACCTCTTGACCGGAGAGCGATCGCATATCGCGGCGGACAGTCTGGTGTTGGCCACGACCAATCGGGCGGATGTGAGTTTGCGCGAAGAACTTGCCGATCAGGGAATTCCCGCGCTTCTGATTGGCGATGCTCATGCACCGCGGCTGGCGGCGCAGGCGTTTCACGATGGGCGCAAGGCGGCGCTGAGGCTCTGAAGGTCAAGAGCCTTGTAAGGTGCGCAGTGGCGACATACGATCCGGGGGCAGGGGAGGCAGAGCGCGGCGGGGGAAGCCGGCGCTCTTACGGGATGCTCAAGCCGTTGGATCGACATGGAATTTCTGGAGTATTCGCATAACCTCTGGCTGGTGGCGGCGTCGCTGAGTGTCTCACTCGTGGCGGCCTTTACCGGGTTTTCATTGACCCGGGGCATTGCGGCGCAACCTGTGGCACTGCGTAAACTCTCTGTGACCTTGGCGGCGATTGCGCTGGGCGGCGGCATCTGGTCGATGCATTTCGTGGCGATGCTGGGGCTGCAACTGCCGATTCCGATCTATTACGATGCGATGATCACGCTCGGCTCGGCGCTGATCGCGATCCTGATGGTGGGCGCGGCGATGTTGCTATTGCATTTCTACCCGCGCACACGGGCGAGCCTGACGGCGGCGGGCTGTATCATTGGCCTTGGTATCGTGGCGATGCATTATCTGGGCATGTCGGGGCTGCAACTGTGCCGGGCGGTCTATACGCTGCCGGGCGTGGTCTTGGCGGTGCTGGCAGCCTGTGGGCTGAGCGTGGCTGCGATCTGGGTGGCTTATGGTCAAAGGCGGCCGCGCAATATCCTGCTGGGAACGCTGGCCTTTGGTTTCGCTGTGTTCCTTGTGCATTTCGCGGCGGTGTTCGGTACGCGGTTCGTGGCGGTGCCGACGGTGCAGGAAATCGGGCCGCTTATGGGAAATGAGGTGCTGGCGCTTGGGGTACTGGTCAGTTCCTTCGTGCTGTGCGGCGCGTTCTTGCTGACGGGGGTTACGTTTCTGGCGCAGGGAAGCAAGGCTGCCGAGGCGTCGCCCGCAGCGCCCGAGGTGAAACCTGCCCAGGTCATGCAGAGGATACCCTATGAGCAGCATGGGCAGACGCATTTCATCGACGCGCGCGACGTGGCGTTTCTACGCGCCGAGGGCCATTACACGCTGCTATATGCCGGAGCCAACAAGCATTTCTGCACCTGGTCGATCACCGAGGCCGAGCGGCGGCTGAGCCCCGGTCCGTTTCTCAAGGTGCATCGCAGCTATCTGGTGAACCCCGCTCATGTGGCCCATTTCGAGCGGCGCAAGGACAATGGCCTGTGCCATTTTCACCTTGGCGGACAGGATGTTACTACGCCGGTCAGCCGCTCGCGTCTGGCGGAGTTGCGCGAGGCGCTGGGCCTCTGAGTGGCGCGCGCGGTCTGATTTACTTTCCTTAAACCTTTGACGGTCTGATGCCTCTCAAGCGGGCAAGAGGCCTGACATGAGCGGGATCAAGGAGAGCGGCGCGATGATACTGGATTTCTTTCGGCAAGGGGCCACGGTGCCGGAGGCGGCGCCCGAGCAGAAGGCAAGTGCCACGGGCCGCGTGATGGCCTGGCATGGCGCGGGGCGCGTGGCTTGGAGCCCGCGCGATACGGTCAGCCTGACGCGCACCGGGTTTGCCGGAAATCCGGTGGGGTTTCGTTGTGTCAAGATGATTGCCGAGGCTGCGGCGGCGCTGCCGCTTGTCTTGCAGGATTGCGAGCAGCGCTTTGCCGTTCATCCGGTGCTGAGCCTGATCAAATGCCCCAATCCGGCGCAGGGTCGGGCGGAGCTGTTCGAGGCGCTTTACGGGCAACTCCTGTTGACCGGTAATGCCTATATCGAGGCGGTGGGGTCGGGCGGCGTGCCGGCAGAATTGCATGTGCTGCGCTCTGACCGGATGAGTGTGGTGCCGGGGGCGGACGGTTGGCCCGTGGCCTACGAATATGCCGTGGGCGGACGCAAGCATCGGTTCGATGTGCGCGAAGGTGTGCCCTGTGTCTGTCACATCAAGAGCTTTCACCCGCAGGACGATCATTATGGGCTGAGCCCGCTTCAGGCAGCGGCGCAGGCGCTGGATGTGCATAATTCGGCTAGCCGCTGGTCCAAGGCGCTTTTGGACAATGCCGCGCGGCCTTCGGGGGCGATTGTCTACAAGGGCCCTGAGGGGCAGGGGGCGATGTCGGGCGATCAGTATGACCGTCTGGTAAGCGAGATGGAGGCGCATCATCAGGGCGCGCGCAATGCCGGGCGTCCGATGTTGCTCGAAGGCGGGCTGGACTGGAAGCCGATGGGGTTCAGCCCGTCGGACATGGAATTCCAGAAGACCAAGGAGAGTGCCGCGCGCGAGATTGCGCTGGCCTTTGGGGTGCCACCGATGCTGCTTGGCATTCCCGGCGATGCGACCTTCGCCAATTATCAGGAGGCGAACCGGGCCTTCTATCGCCTGACGGTTCTGCCGCTGGCGATGCGGGTGACGGCGACGGTTGCGGCGTGGTTGGGGCGCATGAGCGGCGCGGTGCTGGACCTTGCCCCCGATCTGGATCAGGTGCCCGCCCTGGCCGCCGAGCGCGATGCGCAATGGGCGCGAGTGAGCGCGGCGGATTTCCTGACAGAAGCGGAAAAGAGGCGGCTTTTGGGCCTGCCTGCCGTGGCGGCGGAGGAGGTTGATGGCTGAGCGGGGCACAGCGCCGCCGCGCTACGGGTTTGAGGCGTTCGATTGCGCGCCTGGGCTGCGGTTGGAGGCGCATGAACGGGTGTCGGAATTGCAGACGCGGGCGCTGACCGAACGCCAAGAGCGAATGGAGGCGGCTTTGGAGCGTCTGGAGCGACGGCTTTGGTTGGCGGTTTACGGCGTGGCGGCGGCGATACTGGCGCAGGCGTTTCAACCGCTCTTGGCTGTATTGCCGGGGTGAAGTCGAGCGAAAGGAGGAAGCGGATGGAAATGGAACCGGGATTGGAGCGCAAGTTTGCGCGGCTGGATGGCACGATGCTGAGCGTGAGCGAGGCGGGGCAGATCGAGGGCTATGCAAGCCTCTTTGGCGCGCCCGATCAGGGAGGCGATATTGTCGAGCGCGGGGCCTATGCGGCCTCGCTCGGCCGGTTGGCCAAGGAGGGGCGGTGCGTCAAGATGCTGTGGCAGCATGATCCGGCGCAGCCCATCGGCATCTGGGACGAGGTGCGGGAGGACGCGCGCGGTCTCTGGGTCAAGGGGCGGCTTTTGGAGCGTGTGGAACGGGCGCGCGAGGCGGCGGCACTGATCGCGGCAGGGGCGATTGACGGGCTGAGCATCGGCTATCGCACGCTGCGCGCGGCAAGGAATGACAAGGGCCAGCGGCTCTTGCGGGAACTGGAGCTGTGGGAGGTGTCGCTGGTGACATTTCCGATGCTGCCCAGTGCGCGGGTGACGGCCAAGGGCGATGCCCTCGACGCCCAAACCCTGCGCGAGATGGCGGCGGCGTTTGACGCGGCCCGCCGGGAGATGGCGCAGGTGTAGCGCCCGACAACGACCCAAACCTGAAGGATGGAATGATGATGACCCAAGCGAAGGCTCGGGCCGGGGAAGATCTGTCTCCGGTGGCCGAGGTGAAATCCGCAGTGGCGGGTTTCTTGAGCGAATTCAGCGGCTTTCGGGCCGAAATTCACAACCGACTGCAACAGCAAGAAGAGAAATTGACCATGTTTGAACGCAAATCCATCGCGCTTGCACGTCCGCATCTTGCCGCGACCACAGACGGCTCTGCGCCGCACCGCAAGGCGTTTGATGCCTATTTGCGCGGTGGCGACGATGACGGGCTGCGCGGCCTCGAATTGGAGGGCAAGGCGCTCAATACCGCGATTGCGGGTGAGGGCGGCTATCTGGTCGATCCGCAGACCGCCGAGACAATCCGCTCGGTGCTGAGTTCCACCGCGTCGATCCGGGCGGTTGCCAATGTGGTGGCGGTTGAGGCCACCAGCTTTGACGTGCTGGTGGATCACACCGATGTCGGCCATGGCTGGGCCACGGAGAGCGGCACGGTGTCCGAGACCGACACGCCGGTGATCGACCGGATCAGTATCCCGCTGCATGAGCTGAGCGCGTTGCCCAAGGCAAGCCAGCGGCTCTTGGATGACAGCGCCTTTGACGTCGAAGGTTGGCTTGCGGGGCGTATCGCCGACAAATTCGCGCGCGCAGAGGCGGCGGCCTTTGTGGCGGGCGATGGGGTGGACAAACCGCGCGGGTTTCTGACGCATCCGAGCGTGGACAATGACGTCTGGGTCTGGGGCAATCTGGGCTATGTGCCCACGGGCGTTGCGGGCGCGATTGCCGGGCCCGATCCGATTGTCGATCTGGTCTATGCCCTGGGCGCGCAATACCGGGCGAACGGCACCTTCGTGATGAACTCCAAGACCGCAGGCACCATTCGCAAGATGAAGGATGCCGATGGGCGGTTTCTCTGGTCGGATGGGCTTGCGGCAGGAGAGCCTGCGCGGCTGATGGGCTATCCGGTGCTGATCGCCGAGGACATGCCGGACATTGCCGCCGGGGCCAATGCGATTGCCTTTGGGGATTTCCATGCCGGTTACACGGTGGCCGAGCGCCCTGATCTGCGCGTGTTGCGCGATCCCTACAGCGCCAAGCCGCATGTGTTGTTCTACGCGACCAAGCGGGTGGGTGGCGATGTGTCTGATTTCAAGGCGATTAAGCTGTTGAAGTTCGCCGTTTCCTGAGGACGCGGCGACGGGGCGGGGGGTGATCCCCTTGCCCCGGGGCGCGTGCCGTTCGGGCGAGGCGTTGTCCAACTGTCCCCTCCGTCCGTGCAACGCGGAATGGTGCGCGCCTGAACCACCGGAGGGGTCCGGGATATATGGAGTAGGTCCATGATGTTAATCGAAGAAACTGCGGTGTCCCCGGCCGCGCTGCCGTTGGCGGAGTTCAAGGCGCATCTGCGGTTGGGCACGGGGTTTGCCGATGACGATATCCAGGACCCGGTTCTGGAGAGTTTTCTGCGCGCGGCGATTGCGGCCATCGAGGGGCGCACAGGCAAGATGCTGCTGGAGCGCGAATTTTCCTGGGCGCTGCATCAGTGGCGGGATGCGGCAGGTCAGGCCTTGCCGGTCGCCCCCGTGAGCGCTGTGTTGAGCCTTGGTTTGCGCAACCGGGCGGATGAGGTCGAGGTGATCGCCCCTGCACTCTACAGGTTGGAGCAGGATGCGCATCGGCCCCTTGTTCGGCCTGTGGGCACGTTCCTGCCCGCTATCGGGCGCGGCGCTGTGGCGGAAATCAGGTTTCGCGCGGGTTACGGTGCGGGTTGGTCTGATGTCCCCGCCGATCTGGCACAAGCGGTGCTGATGCTGGCGGCGCATTATTACGAATACCGGCACGAGACCAGTCTGAGCAGCGGCTGCATGCCCTTTGGGGTGGCCAGCCTGATCGAGCGCTATCGCACGGTGCGCCTGTTGGGTGGGGGGACGCGGTGATGGCGCGTCCGAGGTTGAACCGTCGTCTGGTGCTTGAGGGCGCGTCGCGTCTGGCGGATGGGGCGGGCGGGTTCGCGGAAGTCTGGGAGGCGCGTGGGACGCTCTGGGCCGAGGTCAGCGCACGGTCGGGCCGAGAGGCCGAAGCCGCGGGGTTGGCCGTGGCGCGGGCAGGCTATCGGATCACGGTGCGCGCGGCGCCCCAAGGGGCGGCGTCGCGGCCTTTGGCCGGACAGCGGCTGCGCGATGGTGCGCGGATTTTCGCGATCCTGTCGGTGACAGAGGCCGATGGGGCGGGCCGATACCTGAGCCTCTGGGCGCAAGAGGAGGTGGTGTCATGAGTTATGCGATGGCGGCGGGATTACAGGTGGCGGTCTATCAGCGGCTTGTTCAGGACGCGGCGCTGAGCGCGTTGGTGGGCGGTGCGATCCATGACGCGGTGCCGCCGGGCCGGGTGCCGCCGCTCTATGTGACGCTCGGCCCCGAAGAGGCGCGCGAGCGCGGCGACGGCACGGCGGGCGGGGCGTGGCATCGGTTCACGGTCACCGTGGTGAGCGAAAGCGCCGGATTTCAACAGGCCAAAGTGGTGGCGGGCGCAGTCAGTGATGCGCTTGTGGGGGCTGAGCTTTCCCTCGTCCGCGGACGGGTGAGCAGCCTCGATTTCCTGCGCGCCCGCGCGCGGCGCGAAGCGGGCGGACAGGCGCGACGGATCGACCTGATCTTTCAGGCGCGCGTGGATGAGGGCGTGTAACATTCAATCTCTGGAGTGACGACAATGGCGGTACAGAATGGCAAGGACCTGCTGGTCAAGATTGACCTGAACGGCAGCGGTAATTTTCAGACGGTAGCGGGACTGCGCGCCACGCGGGTCAGTTTCAACGCCGAGAGCGTGGATGTGACCAGCCTCGAATCCGCAGGCGGCTGGCGCGAGTTGCTGGCGGGCGCGGGCGTGAAATCCGCAAGCATCAGCGGCTCGGGCATTTTCCGCGATGCCGACAGTGATGCGCGCGCGCGGCAGATCTTCTTTGACGGCGAGATGCCGGATTTTCAGGTGGTGATCCCGGATTTCGGCACCATCGAGGGGCCATTCCAAGTGACGGCAATCGAATACGGCGGCACCCATGATGGCGAGGCGACCTATGAGTTGGCGCTCGCCTCGGCGGGGCAGTTGACCTTTACGGTGCTGTGAACGTGATGGCCAACCCCTGGGCAGGCGAAGTGGCGCTGGTCATTGGCGGCGAACGGCAGGTGATGCGGCTGACGCTGGGGGCCTTGGCCGAGTTGGAGGCGGCGCTGGAGAGCGGTTCGCTGGTCGATCTCGTGGCACGGTTCGAGGGCGGGGCGTTTTCCACCCGCGATGTGCTGGCGCTGATCGTGGCGGGTTTGCGCGGGGGCGGCTGGCGCGGGTCGGCGGCGGATTTGCTGAGTGCCGACATTGAAGGCGGGCCCATGGCGGCGGCGCGGGCGGCGGCGGAACTCTTGGCGCGCGCCTTTGCGCTGCCCGAGGTGGGCGGATGAGTGGGCGGTTTGATTGGCCAGCCTTGATGCGCGCGGGGATGCAGGGACTGGGCCTGCGACCGGCGGAGTTCTGGGCGCTTACGCCAGCCGAATTGCGCTTGATGCTGGGCGAGCGGCAGGGCGTGCAGCCCATGGCGCGCGCGGGGCTTGAGGCGCTGTTGCGCGCCTTTCCCGACAGACAAGGAGAGATGAGCGATGGATGAGTTGGAACGGGTCGACGATCTTGAGGCGCAGATTGCAGCACTCGATGACGTGATGGGCCAGGCCACGGGAATGGCGGCGGCCTTTGGCGCGGAACTTGCGCGGGTAAAGGGCGGCTTTGCCAGTGCCGGGCAAGACGTGCAATCGCTGGAACGGGGCCTGAGCCGGGGATTGCGCGGCGCCATACGCGGCGCAGTGGTCGATGGCGATGGCCTGACGGACAGTTTGCGAAGGTTGGCCACGATCATGGTCAACACCGCCTTCAACGATGCGACACGTCCGGTGACGGACCAGATTGGCGGGCTGATTTCGCAGGGGATCGGCAGCCTTGTGGGCGGGCTGTTTCCGTTCGCCAAGGGGGCGTCATTTTCACAGGGACGGGTACAGCCCTTTGCCAATGGTGGCGTGGTGAGCGGACCTGTGAGCTTTCCGATGCGTGGCGGCATGGGGTTGATGGGCGAGGCAGGGCCAGAGGCGATCATGCCGCTCAGCCGTGGCCCGGATGGTCGTCTTGGCGTGCGCGCGCAGGGCGGCGGGGGCGTGAACGTGGTGATGAATATTCAGACGCCTGACGCCGAAGGGTTTCGCCGCTCTCAGGGGCAGCTCGCGGCGCAGCTTGGCCGCGTGATCGGACGCGGTGGGCGCAATCGCTGAAAGGGAGCGGGACATGGGATTTCACGAGGTCAGATTTCCGGCGAGCCTGAGTTTCGGCTCGCTTGGCGGGCCGGAGCGGCTGACGGATATCGTCACGCTGGCCAACGGGTTTGAGGAGCGCAACACGCCCTGGGCGCAGGCGCGCAGACGGTATGATGCGGGTGTGGCGCTTCGGTCGCTTGACGATATCGAAGCACTGATCGCGTTTTTCGAGGCGCGGCGCGGTCAGCTTTTCGGATTTCGTTGGAAGGACTGGACCGATTTCAAATCTGGCCGGGCCAAAGCTGCGCCGGATTACCGGGATCAGGAGATTGGTGTGGGGGATGATGCAACGGTCGCCTTTCCGCTTTTGAAATCCTATCGGTCTGGCGATCAGGTGGCGGTGCGCCCCATCGTCAAACCGGTCAAGGGCACGGTGCGTATGGGCCTTGATAATGTCGAGATGCAGGAGGGCGTGCATTACGAGGTTGATACCTTCACGGGTGTGGTCACCTTCTCTGAACCGCCAAACCGCGGCGTGCCGATCACGGCGGGGTATGAATTCGATGTGCCGGTGAGGTTCGACACGGACCGGATTCAAACCAGTCTTGCCAGTTTTCAGGCGGGCGAAGTGCCCAATGTGCCGGTGGTGGAGATCCGGGTATGAGCGGGTTGTTTGCGCATCTGCGCACTGGGGTGACGACGACATGCCGGTGTTGGGCGCTGACGCGCCGCGACGGCGTGGTGATGGGGTTCACCGATCACGACCGGCCATTGGCGTTCGAGGGCGTGACGTTTCGCCCCGATACCGGGATGAGTGCCTTGGCCTTGCAGCAGACCACGGGGCTGTCGGTGGACAACACCGAAGCCCTCGGCGCGCTGAGCGATGCGGCCATCCGCGAGGCGGATATCGAGGCCGGGCGGTATGACGGGGCCGAGTTGCGCGCGTGGCTTGTCAACTGGCAGGACGTGACAGCACGCAGTCTGATCTTTCGCGGCACGATGGGCGAGTTGCGGCGCGCCGGTGGCGCCTTCGAGGCCGAGTTGCGCGGTCTGACCGATGCGCTCAATGTGCCGTTGGGGGGGGTGTATCAAAAGGCGTGCAGCGCCATTCTGGGGGATCGGACCTGCACCTTTGATCTGAATACGCCGGGATATGTTTCGGAACGTCCAGTCGAGGCGGTCGAGGAGAACCGTGTGTTTCACTTTGCCCAGATGGGCGGGTTTGAGGACGATTGGTTTCGTCATGGCGTGATCCGGGTTTTGAGTGGCGCGGCCACGGGGCTGATCGGGCTGATCAAGCGCGACCGGAGCGACGGCGCGGGGCGGGTGATTGATCTTTGGCATCCGTTTGGGGCGACAGTCGCGCCGGGAGATGCGCTGCGGATCGAGGCGGGGTGTGACAAGCGCATGGCAACCTGTCAGTTCAAGTTTGACAACCTTCTGAACTTTCAAGGGTTTCCGGATATTCCCGGGGATGACTGGACGATCACGGACCCGACCAAGAGTGCGCATCTGGATGGTGGGAGCCGCAGATGAGCGGGCAGGGCACACGGATTGTCGCGGCAGCGCGGGGTTGGATCGGTACACCCTACCGGCACCAGGCGGCCTGTCGTGGGGCGGGCTGTGATTGTCTGGGGCTGGTGCGAGGCCTCTGGCGCGAGATCAAGGGTGCCGAGCCAGAGCAGCCGCCGGCCTATTCGATGGATTGGTCCGAACCCGCGCGGGACGAGGCGCTGTGGCGGGCCGCGGCGCGGCATTTGCTGGCCAAGGATCTGGCCCAAGAGGCGGTGGGTGATGTGATCCTCTTTCGCATGCGCGAAGGGTCGGTTGCCAAGCATCTGGGCGTGGTCGCGGGCGTGGGCGCGCGCGCGTCTTTCATTCATGCCTATTCGGGGCATGGTGTGGTCGAGACCGCGCTGAGCGCCCCGTGGCGGCGGCGCATCGTGGCGCGGTTTCAATTTCCCGAGGAGGGCTAAGCCATGGCAACCATTCTGTTATCCGCCGCGGGGGCGGCGATTGGCGGCGCGGTGGGCGGCACGGCGCTTGGCCTGTCGTCGGTGGCGATCGGGCGCTTTGCCGGGGCAGTCATCGGCCGTTCGATTGACCAACGGCTGTTGGGGCAAGGATCGGAAGTGGTCGAGACAGGGCGCGTCAGCCGGTTGCGCCTGACCGGCGCGGGCGAGGGTGATGCCATCCCGCAGGTTTACGGTCGCATGCGCGTAGGCGGGCAGGTGATCTGGGCCACAAAGTTTCGCGAAAATGTAACCGTAACCCAAGGCAGCCGGGGGGGCGGCAAGGGCAATCCCCGCCCAGCCACACCCGATACGCGCGCGATCAGCTATTCACTAAGTTTGGCGCTTGCGCTCTGCGAGGGTGAGATTACCCGTGTCGCAAGGGTCTGGGCGGATGGGACCGAGGTGGCCCCCAGCAGTCTCAACATGCAGGTCTACAAGGGCACGCGCGATCAATTGCCCGATCCCCGGATCGAGGCGGTGGAAGGGGCGGGCAACGTGCCCGCCTATCGTGGCACCGCCTATGTGGTGATCGAGGATCTGGACATCAGCCAATTTGGAAACCGTGTGCCACAGTTCAGTTTCGAGGTGTGCCGCCCGTCGCAGGCGGGCAGCCCGGGGGCCGATCTTGATCCGATGCGGGCGGTGCAGGGCGTGGCGCTGCTGCCCGGCACGGGGGAATACGCGCTGGCCACGACGCCGGTCACGATGAATTTTGGCCTTGGATCGAGCGGGATCGCAAATATCAACAGCCCCTCCGCGCGCGCGGATATGACCACGGCGCTGGAGGGCTTGGTTGAAGAACTGCCGGGATGTGGGGCGGTGTCGCTGATCGTCAGCTGGTTCGGGGACGATCTGCGCTGCGGGGTTTGCCAGATCAGGCCGAGGGTGGAGCAAAAGCAATTCGAAGCGACGAACATGCCCTGGCGAGTTTCAAGCCTGAGCCGTGCTGAGGCGGGGGAAGTGCCCAAGGATAGGCAGGGCCGCCAGGTCTATGGTGGCACGCCGACCGATCAGGCGGTCATCGAGGCCATTCTTGCGCTGCAACAGGCGGGACAAGAGGCTCTTTATTACCCCTTTATCCTGATGGAGCAGATGCCGGGGAATGGCTTGCCCGATCCGTGGAGCGGGGCCGAGGATCAGGCGGTGCTGCCGTGGCGCGGGCGGATTACCACCTCAAAGGCACCGGGGCAGACGGATAGCCCGGATCAGACGGCAGCGGCTGAGACCGAGGTTGCGGCGTTTTTCGGCTCCGCGCGCGCCGCCGATTTCACGGTGACGCCAATTGCCGCGACTTTGGCGGAGAGCCCCGGCACCGACGCGCTGGACCTTCTGAGTTTTGGCGGCGCGGTCAAGCAGAGCCCGGTGGCCTATCATGGCCCCGATGAGTGGTCTTACCGGCGGTTCATCCTGCATCAGGCCGCACTTTGTGCTGCTGTGGGGGGCGTCGAAAGCTTTTGCATCGGGTCGGAAATGCGTGGCCTCACGCAGATCCGGGGGGCAAACAACAGCTTTCCGGCTGTTGCGCAGCTGATCGCCCTGGCGGCAGAGGTGCGCGCGTTGCTGGGGCCAGATGTCAAGATCAGCTATGCGGCCGATTGGTCGGAATATTTCGGTTATCAACCGGGGAATGGGGATCGGTTCTTTCACCTCGATCCCCTGTGGGCGGATGGCAATATCGACTTTATCGGCATCGACAATTACATGCCCCTCAGCGATTGGCGCGAAGGGGACGCGCACCTTGATGCGCGCAACTGGCCGTCGATCTATGATCTGGACTATCTGCAAGGCAATATCGCGGGGGGTGAGGGCTATGACTGGTTCTACCCAACGGCGGAGGCGCGCGCGGCGCAGCGCCGTGTGTCGATCACGGATGAGGCCCATGGCGAGCCGTGGATCTGGCGGTTCAAGGATTTGCGAAGCTGGTGGGAGAACCGGCATTTTGACCGGGTGGGCGGGCTGCGTGTGCCTGCGCCAACCGCATGGGTGCCGCAATCGAAACCGATCCGTTTTACCGAATATGGTTGCGCCGCGGTGGACAAGGGCACCAACGAGCCGAACAAGTTTCTGGACCCCAAATCGTCGGAGTCGCGTCTGCCGCGGCATTCGACAGGGCAGCGTGATGAGTTGATCCAGGTGCAATACTTGCGGGCTATGGCGGCCTTTTGGACTGATCCGGCGCGGAATCCGACGTCAGAGGAATTCGAGGGTCGGATGGTCGATATGGATCACGCCTATGTCTGGGCGTGGGACGCGCGACCTTATCCCTATTTTCCGAGCAATCTCGACCTTTGGTCCGATGGCAGCAATTATGCGCGCGGGCATTGGATCAATGGCCGGGTAAGCGGGCGGCGATTGGCGGATGTGCTTGCGGAAGTGGTGGCGCGCGCAGGTCTGCGTGACCTCGATACAAGCCGCGCCGAGGGATTCCTGCGCGGCTATCTGGTGGATCAGGTCTCTGAAGCGCGTGCGACCTTGCAGCCATTGATGCTGGCCTATGGTCTTGATGCCATCGAGCGCGGCGGCGTGCTGCAATTTCGGGGGCGCGATGGCCGGGTGGATCATCCGGTTGATCTTGATTTGGTGGTGCGCGATCCGGAATTGGGGGGGGTGATAGAGGAACTGCGCGGCAGCGACCTGGAACTTGCGGGCCGGGTGCGATTACGGTTTCTGCAGGCGGATGCCGATTATGAGGCGATTTCTGAAGAGGCGATCCTGCCCGATGAGGCGACGCATGCGGTGTCCACCTCGGAGATGCCGCTGGCCCTGACGCGAGCCGAGGGGCGGCAGGTGGTGGAACGGTGGCTCTCGGAGGCGCGGGTGTCGGTCGATACGCTGCGCCTGACGTTGCCGCCGTCGCAATTGGCTGTCGGGGCAGGCGATGTGCTTGCGCTGCCCAAGGGCGACGGCGGCACGCGGTTTCGCATCGACCGTGTTGAGCAGATGGGTAATGCGCAGCGCGTCGATGCGGTGCGGATCGACCCTGAAAGTTATCGGCCCATTCTGATCGACGACAGCCCGGCGCGGTTGCGCCCTTTTGTGGCCCCGGGGCCGGTGACGCCACTTTTCCTTGATCTGCCGCTCTTGACCGGCGAGGAGGTGCCACATGCGCCGCATATCGCGGTGCTGGCCAATCCCTGGCCTGGGACGGCGGCGATCTATTCTGCCTCGGAGGATGCCAATTATCGGCTCAACACCTTGGTTGCAGCGCGCAGCACGGTAGGGGTGACGCAAACGCCGCTCTTACCAGCACCCATGGGGAGGATCGACCGGGGCGATGGGTTGTTCGTGCGGATGCGGTTCGGGACCTTGGAGAGCGTGGGCGATGCGGCGCTCTTGAACGGCGGCAATCTCTGCGCCATCGGCGACGGCACGCCGGGGGGCTGGGAATTGTTCCAGTTCCGGGATGCGGAGTTGGTGGCGCCGGAGACGTATGTTCTGCGTCACCGGCTGCGCGGACAGGCGGGAACGGAACGGGCGGGCGGTGGCGTCTGGCCTGCTGGGTCTCTTGTGGTGCGGCTCAACGGCGTGCCGCAGCAGATCGAATTGGCGGAGGCGCAGCGCGGACAGGCGTTGCACTACCGGATCGGGCCGGGGGGACGGCCGGTGGACGATCCGAGTTTCGCCCATGCGGTGATTGCCTTTGATGGGGTAGGTCTGCGGCCCTACGCGCCGGTGCATCTGCGTGTCAGCGAGAGGGGGGGCGATTTACACGTAACATGGATCAGGCGCACGCGGATCGGTGGGGATCGTTGGGACACGCCCGAGGTCCCGCTTGGCGAAGAGAGCGAGCGCTATTTCATGCGGGTGATGCGGGGGACGCAGATCCTGCGAGAGGTCACGCTGGAGCGCCCGGATTGGATTTATCCGGCGTCCGCGCGGCAATCGGATGGGCCGGATGCGGGAAAAAGGATCGAAGTGGCGCAGATCTCGGCCAGTTTCGGGCTGGGCACATTCGCGGTCCGTGACCTATGACACAGGCGCGCCGCGTTAGCGCGATTGCAAACCGATGAGCGGGGGCGGGTGGTGATCCCGCCCCGTTTTCAGTCAGCTCGAAGTTTGCGGCACGCAGCTATTGGTCGCTGCGTCCCATGCGGTTCCAGCTACACAGGAAATCGCCTGTTTCTGCTTGCTGTAGTTGCAGCCCCCCGTGGCCAGGGCCAAGCTGGGTGTGACAACAAGTGCGAGGGCGGCCAATCCGAATTTCAACTTCATCATATGTCTCCCTGTTGGACAGGGGTTCAAACTATCATGATTCCCCGAAAACTCGGGCAAAAATCGTGTCCACATGCTTGGTATGATAGCCCAAGTCGAATTTTTCAGCAATTTCCGCCGGGGAGAGCGCTGCTGTGACCTCTGCATCATTCAGCAACTCGGTTTTGAAGTCGCAGCCGGTTTCCCAGACCTTGAGCGCGTTGCGCTGCACGAGGCGGTAAGCATCCTCGCGGCTCACGCCCGCTTGGGTCAGGGCTAGAAGAACGCGTTGGCTCATCACGAGGCCGGGAAACTTGTTCATGTTGGCCATCATGTTGTCAGGGTAGACCAACAGCTTGTCGATGACATTGGTCAGGCGGGCGAGCGCGAAATCGAGCGTGATCGTGGCGTCCGGGCCGATCATGCGCTCGACAGAGCTGTGCGAGATGTCGCGCTCGTGCCAGAGGGCCACGTTTTCCATCGCAGGCACAACGGCCATGCGCACGAGGCGAGCCAGCCCGGTGAGGTTTTCGGTCAGCACCGGGTTCTTCTTGTGCGGCATGGCCGAAGAGCCCTTTTGCCCCATCGAAAAGAACTCAGCGGCCTCGAGCACTTCGGTGCGCTGCATGTGGCGGATCTCGATGGCGACATTCTCGATGCTGCTGGCCACGACACCAAGAGCGGCAAAAAAGGCGGCGTGGCGGTCGCGCGGGATCACCTGGGTGCTGATGGGCTCTGGCGTCAGGCCAAGCTGGGCGCAGACATGCGCCTCGACGCGTGGATCGACATTCGCAAAGGTGCCGACGGCGCCGGAAATGGCGCCTGTGGCGATCTCTTCGCGGGCGGTCTGCAGGCGGTGCAGGTTGCGCTGCATTTCGGCGTAAAAGCGGGCAAAGGTCAGGCCCATGGTGGTGGGCTCTGCGTGAATGCCATGGCTGCGCCCGATGCGCAGCGTGTCCTTGTGCTCATAAGCGCGGCGTTTGAGCGCGGCCAGCAGCGCCTCCATATCCGCGATCAGGATATCGGCAGCGCGGGTCAACTGGATATTGAAGCAGGTATCGAGGACGTCCGAAGATGTCATGCCCTGATGTACAAAGCGCGCCTCGTCGCTGCCTACATGCTCGGCCAGATGTGTGAGAAAGGCGATAACGTCGTGTTTTGTCTCGGCTTCGATCTCGTCGATCCGCGCGACGTTGAACTCGACATCCTTGGCTTTCCACACCGCTTGCGCGTTCTCACGCGGAATAACGCCCAGATCAGCCATGGCGTCACAGGCATGCGCCTCGATTTCGAACCAGATGCGGAATTTGGTAGCGGGTTCCCAGATGGCGACCATATCAGGGCGGGAATAACGAGGTATCATGCGGCGATCCTTGATGAGACTGACGGAATTTGCCGCGCTTGTAGTCGCAAGAGGGGGGCGCGGCAAGCCGCGCCGCGGGATCCCGGCTCAGGCCGCCAAGAGAAGGATCGGCAAGAACGCCAGAGCCAAGGCCCCAAAGCCGAAATCGCCGCCGCCGCTGCTGCCGCCCTCGTCGTCGCCGATTCCCGCAGCGGAATCGGGGGCCTCCTGCGGCTCTTCGGGGGAGGGGATCACTGGGATCACGCTCTCGGCGCTGTCTGTCTCGGAGATGTTGGCCTGTAGGTAATCAGCAAAGTTTAGAACATTGCTGGCGACCTCGTTGTCGCTGTCCTCTACGTCAATCTCTTCCGGATTGTCATCGGTGTCCGCGACCATGCGGGCAAGTTCCGCAGTAAAGATTGGGTTGAGCATCTCGATCATCAAGATTTCGTGGGGGGCGAGGTCGGCGATCAATATGCCGTCCTCGATCAGATCCTGAGGGTTTTCGTTGGTAACTACGGGTACAGCGGTCGAGGCGCTCGGGATTTCGCCCTCAGCCACCCCTAGTCGAGTGATGGTGACGTCGCCCAAATCACGCAGGATGCCCATAAAGTCTACGACTTCTTCGCTTGCCTCGTCGCTGGTGGAGGCAACGAAAGTAACCAGACGGTCAGGGGCATAGAACACATGCACATCCGCCGTTTCGCCCGACAATTCCGTTTCGCGCCCTTCGCTGCCGGCAAGGCCGAGGGGGCGGGTGCCGGGCAGGGTTTCGTTCAGCATGCGAAACATTTCTCCGGGCGCACGGATATCTGCGTCGCCTTCGCCATCGGCGAGGCCGGTTCGGCTGTTCATCTGAATTGGCCAGACATGTGCGGCATCGACGCCGCCCCAAGAAAACGCCTCGAGAACGTTGAGCATTTCATGCGCCTGTTTGAGACCGAACTCTTCTTGCGGGTCCTCGGACACTGAGCGTTTGAGATTCCATTCGGTCGCATAGATATCCAGCCCCGGCATTTCCTTGAGCCAGGTATCGGCGATCTGTGACAGTTCGAAATACCGGCTGTTCGGTGTGTCGGCACCTTTGGAATAGACATGGGCGACTACGCCGTCGATGGCGCTTTGTTCCGCGCCGGTGTCGAACTCGTTCAATATAACGGCGTTGGCAACCTTGGCCCAGGCCACATCACCAGAGGAATAGATATACTCTTCTTCTGACAGGTTTAGACCATAGGTCTCATTCAACTCGGTAAGTTGATCTTCGCCGGTTCCTGAGAACAAGTTAGACAGGGCGAACTGTCCATAATTCGTGCCCATCTGGACCAGAATGTCGGTTTCCGACAGATGTTCCGCTTCGGGGTGATGACGGATCTCATCCTTGACCATGACCGCCATTTCCGAGGCGAGGCGGCCATACTCAAAGGTATTCATGCCACCGCTGCCCCAGTATTCGTTGCCGATCTCGATGGCTTGAATATCCGGCGCGCCGTAATGCCCGTCGAACACATCGCGCAAGAACCCGCGCAGGGCCGCTTCGTCGATGTCGGGCAAGCGATTGCCATTTTCATCCACTTCGTCGCTCAGGAAATGCCGGGTTGGAAGCACGATCGTGACCGCGATCCCTTCTTCTTCGGCAAAGCCGAGCGCATCGCTGATCGGCAGAAATGACGTCTCTTCGCCGGTCTCAGAATTCACGGCGATATCGCTGTCCGGGTTGCGGATGTCGAAGTAATATTCGGTGAGGCTGCCGCCGGGATAGCGGACATGTTCAACGCCGAGCGCGCGCGCGACGTTGTCATAGGTGCCCTCTTCCCCGACACGGTCGCGCAAGGCAAGCGCGTTGGCGCCGAAATGCGCCTGTGAAAAGGTCGTATCGGATAGATAACCCGCTGAAATCGAAAATGGCATTCTAACCCCCGGTATCCAATCGTGCTGCCGGAGAGCGTTGTGCATCTTTGTGGATGGTGCCGGATCGAAGCGGCGCAAAACTCTAGCAGTCCTTGGAATTTCTAAAGAAAACAGGGATTTAAGATACTATTCGGCCGGATAGGCGATGCTTCCGGATAGGGTGTTAAGCATGTTTCCGAGTTTGGTCCGATTGTTGCATTTTCTTGTCCCCTCACGCGGCGAGACCGAGGGCATGCGCGGTGCGGCTGCGCAAATTATGCAGTAAAATCAGATAAATTATCTTAGGTTGTGCTGTTTGGGCGCTTTGATGGCTAAGGGCGAGTCGAGGTTTTCAGGTGAGACATTTTTGCACGCCACGCCAGTGACGGGATCGGGCTGAGAGCGAGAATCACCTTGGTTAATGCCCTTCTTTTCCGGAATTTCGGTGCCGTGCGACTCAAGTGTCGGCCCCCAACAGCCCATATTGCACCGCCTCTGCCACCCCTCTATATCCGGCCCTATGTTGGACACCCTTTCAAACCGCCCCGATCTACCGGCAGAGATTGCCCGCCGCCGTACCTTTGCGATCATCTCGCATCCAGATGCGGGCAAGACGACCCTGACCGAGAAATTCCTCCTCTACGGGGGTGCCATTCAGATGGCCGGGCAGGTGCGCGCCAAGGGCGAGGCGCGGCGCACGCGCTCTGACTTCATGCAGATGGAAAAGGACCGGGGCATTTCGGTCTCGGCCTCGGCCATGTCTTTTGACTTTGGTCGTTTCCGGTTCAACCTCGTGGACACGCCGGGCCACTCGGATTTCTCCGAGGACACCTATCGGACACTGACCGCCGTCGATGCCGCCGTGATGGTGATCGACGGGGCCAAGGGGGTGGAAAGCCAGACGCAGAAGCTCTTTGAGGTCTGCCGTTTGCGCGATCTGCCGATCCTGACTTTTTGCAACAAGATGGACCGCGAGGCGCGCGATACTTTCGAGATCATCGACGAGATCCAGCAGAACCTTGCCATTGATGTAACGCCCGCAAGCTGGCCTATCGGCATGGGCCGCGATTTTGTTGGCTGTTACGACATGCTTAATGACCGGCTGGAATTGATGGACCGCGCCGACCGCAACAAGGTGGCGGAGTCGATCAAGATCGACGGGTTGAACGATCCGAAACTGGCCGCGCATGTGCCCGCCAACCTGATCGTCAAGCTGCGTGAAGAGATTGAGATGGCGCGTGAACTCTTGCCCGCGCTTGATCCGCAATCGGTGCTCGAAGGGCATATGACGCCCATCTGGTTCGGCTCTGCGATCAACTCCTTTGGCGTCAAGGAACTGATGGATGGAATCGGCACCTATGGCCCCGAACCACAGGTGCAAAAGGCCACCCCGCGTGCGATTGCGCCGGAAGAAACTGCCGTGACCGGCTTTGTCTTCAAGGTGCAGGCCAATATGGATCCCAAGCATCGAGACCGCGTGGCTTTTGTCCGCCTCGCCTCGGGGCACTTCAAACGCGGTATGAAGCTCACGCATGTGCGCTCGAAGAAGCCGATTACCGTCTCGGCACCTGTGCTCTTTCTGGCGGCGGATCGGGAACTGGCAGAAGAGGCTTGGGCCGGTGATATCATCGGTATTCCGAACCATGGCCAGTTGCGTATCGGGGATACGTTGACCGAAGGTGAGGCACTGCGCGTGACCGGCATCCCGTCCTTTGCGCCGGAACTGCTACAACAGGCGCGGGCGGGCGATCCGATGAAGGCCAAGCATCTGGAAAAGGCGCTGATGCAATTCGCCGAAGAAGGCGCGGCCAAGGTCTTTAAACCTGCGTTCGGCTCGGGTTTTATCGTGGGCGTCGTGGGCGCGCTGCAATTCGAGGTGCTGGCCAGCCGGATCGAGCTGGAATACGGCCTGCCGGTGCGCTTTGAGGGATCACAATTCACCTCGGCACGGTGGGTATCGGGCGACAAGCTGGCGGTTGAGAAGTTCACCGCAGCCAACAAGCAGCACATCGCCCATGACCATGATGGCGACATCGTCTATCTGACGCGCCTGCAATGGGACATTGACCGCATCGCACGCGATTATCCCGATGTCACGCTGACTGCGACCAAGGAAATGATGGTCTAGGCGGCCCGTCCGACCTAGAGCAGATGCCCCGATTTTGCGGCCTTGGTCGCGAGATAGGCGTGGTTATGCGTGTTTTCGCCAAGTTTCAACGGCACGCGCTCAACCACCTTGATGCCGTTCTGCTCCATCATCGCGATCTTGGCGGGGTTGTTGGTCAAGAGGCGCACGGAAGAAAACCCCATCAGCGACAGGATGCGCGCGCCAATGCGAAAGTCGCGCTCGTCATCCTCAAAGCCAAGACGATGATTGGCCTCGACCGTATCGAAGCCCTGATCCTGCAAGCTGTAGGCGCGCATCTTGTTGGCAAGCCCGATGCCGCGCCCCTCTTGGTTGAGGTAGAGCAGCACGCCAGCCCCTTCGGCCCCCATCTGTGCGAGCGCTCCGCGCAGTTGCGGGCCGCAATCACATTTCAGGCTTCCCATGAGGTCGCCCGTGAAACAGGCGGAATGCAGTCGCGCCAGCACGGGCGCGTTGCGGTCGGGCTGACCAATCTCGATGGCGTAATGTTCCTCGCCGCCATCTTCGGGGCGGAAGATATGCAGCCGTCCTGCCTCGGACACGGCAAGCGGCAGGCGCGCGCTGACCACCGGATGCAGCGGGCTTGTCATCTCGAGCTGCGGGGCCGCGGCGGTGTCGAGCAGGGTGAGCCCGTGACGGCGGGCAAATTCTGCACCCTCGGTTAACGGCATCACCAATGCGGCAGGCAAGAGCCGCGCGGATTTCACTAGGCCAATTGCGAGCCGATGCAGATCGACTGGGCCACCGCGCTCGGACGTCAGCGGGCCCTTCATCGGGGTTTTGAGATCATCCGCAGGATCGGCCACGGCGATGATCCAGCTGAGCGACACGTCGGGCGGCACGATCACCCGCGCAAGATCGCCATCATAGGCCCGTGCCTTGAGCGTGGCGGCACGCCGCGCGGTAATTGCGAGAACCGGTGCGCCGCCCAAGGCCCGCAAATCCGCCAATCTCTGTGCCTCCAGCGTTTCAGCCGCCATGATCAGCGCAGCCCCTCCTGGCCCGCGCAACACCACGGGCACGCCCATGCGCAGGTCGCTGCGCGCGCGCGCAGCAATTTCAGTGAGATCCGGGGCAAGGCTCATGCGGGGCTCCTGTCTGTCAGCCTGACAGTGATATAGTCTTTTGTAATGAATGGAAAGAAACGCTCGCGTTGCAACACTAGGGCGTGAGGGGAATGTTGCACATCTTGCCGCTGCGCCGCTTGTGCCGCATGCTCGGACAAAGAAAGAGGAAACC
Organism: uncultured Roseovarius sp.; assembly: GCF_963972555.1. NCBI lineage: Bacteria > Pseudomonadati > Pseudomonadota > Alphaproteobacteria > Rhodobacterales > Roseobacteraceae > Roseovarius > uncultured Roseovarius sp. Next base: position 23,078 of record NZ_CAXAUM010000005.1, on the reverse strand, counting down.
GATATGGCACAAGTCAAAAAGATCCTGCTCGTGGATGACGATGACGACCTGCGCGAAGCGCTTGGCGAGCAACTGGTCATGACCGAGGATTTCGACGTGTTCGAGGCGTCAAGCGGTGCCTCTGCGATGAGTAAGGTCAAAGATATGATCTATGACCTCGTGATCCTGGATGTGGGGTTGCCCGATACCGATGGGCGCGAACTGTGTCGTCTGATGCGCAAGCAGGGAATCAAGGCACCGATTCTGATGCTGACCGGGCATGACGGCGATGCCGACACGATCCTTGGACTCGATGCGGGGGCAAATGACTATATTACCAAACCCTTTAAGTTTCCGGTGTTGCTGGCACGCATACGTGCGCAACTGCGCCAACATGAGCAATCCGAGGATGCTGTGTTCCAGCTAGGACCGTATACGTTCAAGCCGGCGATGAAGATGCTGATCACCGATGATGAACGCAAGGTAAGGTTGACTGAGAAGGAAACAAATATCCTTAAATATCTGTATCGTGCGACCGAAGGCGTGGTGCCGCGTGACATCCTCTTGCACGAAGTTTGGGGATATAACGCAGGGGTCACGACACACACGCTCGAGACCCATATCTACCGGCTGCGGCAAAAAATCGAACCCGATCCCGGTAATGCGCGGCTCCTGGTCACGGAATCGGGCGGCTATCGCCTTGTGGTCTAAAAGGCACGGTACCTTGACCAAGATCAAAGTCGTATCTGCGGTTCAGTTTTAATCTGCTATTATCCGTGATGTGTGCGGTTACACACATGAACCTCCCTGTTGGACTGCCCCGGCCCCTGTGCCGGGGTTTCTTTTGTCTGGGGTGTGGTGTGATCCGGGACAATAGCGGCTGGAAACCGCGGACGCATCGCTCTACTGTCCGGGCGAACCGCACAGGAGACGCCAGATGCCCTTTACTATCGCCACATGGAACATCAATTCGGTGCGACTGCGCGAAGGTCTGGTGGCGAGGTTGATGCAGGAAGAAGGGCCGGACATTCTATGCCTTCAGGAATGCAAGAGCCCGGTGGACAAGATGCCGCTCGCGGCTTTTGCCGAGCTTGGGTATGGCCATGTCGTGGCGCGCGGGCAAAAGGGCTATAACGGCGTCGCGATCCTCTCGAAGTTTCCACTTGAGGATGCGGGCGACATGGATTTCGCAGATCTGGGCCACGCCCGGCATGTTGCGGCCCGTCTCGAGAATGGCGTCGTGATCCATAACTTTTACGTGCCCGCCGGGGGCGACGTGCCTGACCGCAGCGTGAATGACAAGTTTGGCCAGAAACTCGATTACCTCACCGGGATGCGGGACTGGTTTCGCGACAGTCGCCCTGAAAAGGCGATCCTTGTTGGGGATCTCAACATTGCCCCGCGTGAGGACGACGTCTGGAATCACAAGCAATTGCTCAAGATCGTGAGTCACACGCCGATCGAGGTGGAACACCTGAGCGATGTTATGGCAGCGGGCGGCTGGCAGGATGTGACCCGCGCCGATATCCCCGACGGGCCGCTTTATAGCTGGTGGTCCTACCGCGCGAGCGATTGGGACGCCGCAGACAAGGGGCGCAGATTGGATCACGTCTGGGCCAGTGATGACATTGCTCGGGCCGCGCATTCCAGCCGCATTCTTCGCGGTGCGCGAGGTTGGGAGCAACCGTCGGATCACGCCCCGGTGTTTGCAACATTTGATCTTTGACACCGCCCGCCGCGCCCACATATAGGGGGCAAATCTCTGAAGGAGGCTGAACATGCTGGAACTGGGTAAAACCGCGAGCGCCCCAGGGGCGGGCGACCTGATCAAGGATGTGTCCGAAGCCAGCTTCATGGCGGATGTCGTGGACGCGTCGCAAACCGTGCCGGTCATCGTTGATTTCTGGGCACCGTGGTGTGGCCCCTGCAAGACCCTCGGCCCGGCGCTTGAGGCGGCCGTGAGCCGCGCCAAGGGCGCGGTCAAAATGGCCAAGGTCAATGTCGATGAGAACCAGATGATTGCAGGGCAGATGCGGGTGCAATCGATTCCCACCGTCTACGCCTTTTGGCAGGGCCAACCGATTGACGGCTTTCAGGGGGCCTTGCCCCCGTCCGAGGTCGAGGCCTTTGTCGCGCGTGTGATTGCTGCGGCGGGGGGCGCGGAAGATGACGGTTTGGACGAGGCGCTGGATGCCGCGGACGAAATGCTTGAGACTGGCGCAGTGGCCGATGCAGCCCAAACCTATGCCGCAATTCTGCAAGAGGATCCGGTGAATGCGCGTGGCTACGCGGGCCTCGCTCGGGCGCATATGGCACTGGGCGAGCTCGATCAGGCCGAAGCGATCCTGAACGGTGCCCCTGCCGAGATCAGCCATGCCGCCGAAATTGACGCGGCCCATGCGCAACTGGCACTGGCACGTCAGGCACAGGATGCAGGACCCGTAAACGAATTGCGGGCTGCGGTTGACGCCGATCCGGCAAACCCGCAGGCGCGTTTCGATCTGGCGCAGGCGCTTTATGCCAATGGGCAAGCGCAAGAAGCGGTGGATGAATTGCTTGAATTGTTCCGTCGGGATCGCGAGTGGAACGACGGCGCGGCCAAGACCCAGCTTTTCACCATCTTTGAGGCCCTAAAACCGAATGATCCGGTCCTGTTGAGCGGGCGGCGAAAATTGAGCTCGATGATATTTGCCTGAACCCTTGCACGGGCTAGGTTAGCGGCATGACACATACGCTCGATCTTCCAGAGATCATCCCCGTCTTTCCGCTGTCCGGTGCGCTCTTGTTGCCGCGCTCGCGCCTGCCACTGCATCTGTTCGAGCCGCGTTATCTGGCGATGCTTGAAGATGCGCTCAAAACGCCGGGACGGCTGATCGGAATGATCCAGCCCAACCGTGTTCCGGGGCGCGAAGGAGGCACCGGGCTGCACGCCATCGGCTGCGTCGGGCGCGTCACGCAATTCTCGGAGACCGAGGACGGGCGCTACATGATCACGCTCACCGGCCTGTCGCGCTTTCGCGTGCTGGAAGAGGTCGAGGGGTTTACACCCTATCGCCGGGCGCGCATCTCTTGGAGCGGGTTTGAGCGCGATTTGGGGCCAGTGGACAACGATCTCGGTTTCGACCGGCGCGCGTTTCTCAAGTTGCTGGCACGTTATTTTGAGGCGCGCGACCTCCAGACCGATTGGGACTCGCTGAAAGAGGCAGAGGATGAGTTGCTGATCAATTCTCTCTCCATGTTGTTGGGCTTTGAGCCTGAGGATAAGCAGGCTCTGCTTGAGGCCCCGTCGCTCAGCACACGGCGCGAGACGCTGGTGACATTGATCGAATATGTGCTGCGTGGCGGCGACAATGAGGATATGATGCAATGACGAACGATATGTCGCCGCCCCCAGCCTTTGACCGGCGGATGCTCGAGGCGCTCATCTGCCCGCAGACCCACAGCACGCTCGAGTATGATGCAGCTGCGCAGGAATTGATTAGCCGCGCCGCCAGCCTGGCCTTTCCGATCCGTAACGGTATCCCGGTCATGCTCATTGACGAAGCGCGCAGCTTGGATTAGGGCGCACGCGCGGCGGTCAGGTCGAAGTTGACATCAACCCCGAAACCCAGCGACTTCTCGTCTTTCACCCCGTTACCGATATTGAAGTTGCGTCGGTCCAGAGCAAGCGCGCCGTTCGCCGTGGCGCTATCGCCCGTGATGGTCAATTCAAAGGGCATCTCGACCGGTACGGATTGATCGCGGATGGTCAGCGTGCCGCGCGCCACCGGGCCGTCTTCGGTGCCCATCAGATCGGCGGCAAACACGGCGGTTGGGAACTCCGCGGCGTTGAAGAAATCCGCGCCCATCGCCTGTTGTGTGACAGACCCAAGCGAGAGCGAGGCGATGCTGATCGTCACGGTGACATCGCCGTGTTTGCCATTCTCATCCAGTGTTTCCGAATAGGCGATCTCGGCGGTCCACTCGCCAAAGCTGCCGGTCACGGCAGAGCCCAATTGCTGCACCGTCACCTGCAATTGGCCGCTTTCGACCTGCCAATCGCTCTCGACCGCCGCTAGTGTGGTGGGCCCATCCTCGGCGCTGCCGAACCAACCAAGAGCCGCAGCGCCCCCCAGCGTTGCGAGCCAGACCACCGCGGCGGCCAGAATGGGCAGGACGTGATTGGGTTGACGCGCGGTGGGAATCGCGTCGATGCGCCCCGGCAACATCCGTCGCAGCGTGGCATCTCCATCCAGCAGGTGATGCTTGAGAGCGCCGCCCACATGCGCGGCAATCGTTGCGACCAATACCAGCACAAAGACAAAGTGCAGAGTCGATGCCAGTTCAGAGAGCGTTTCCGATTTGGGCACCAGCGGCAGGCTCTGCCCCAAGGGCCACCAGATCGGCGCAAAACCAGAGGTTGCAGCGTGATGCACCCAGCCAGAGAGCGGGACCAGCACCAAGGAGCCATATAGCAACCAATGCGCGGTTTCTGCGGCCCAGGCCTCGATCCCGCGATCCCCGTTGAGCAATCCGGGCTTGGGCTGCGACAGAGCCCAGAGGATACGTGCGAGCGCCACGAAGAAAATTGCCACTCCAAGAGTTTTGTGAAGCGAAAACAGGAAAGTAGCCCGTGCGATTAACAGCTCCGTCGGGGATGTCGTCACCGCCTCTGCGACCTCTGTCGCATACCAGCCTAATGGCAGATTCGACAGGATCAAGAGCGCGGTGAGCCAATGAAAGCTCTTGGCGACACTGCCGTAGCTGGTGGCGGAATTGGTGCGTGGCATCGCGAATGTCCTCATGGTTGCAGCGCTACTCTAGCGGCATATGGCACGGGCGCAATCATCGCCCATGCACAGGGCCTCTGCGTCTTTGCGTGCCTGCTGAAAGACCGGGCAACCTTTGGTAACATTGGGCAAATACGTTGCCTTAGCCTGCGTGCCGATGTATCGGGAGGCACTTTTTCAAGGGAGGGGCAGGCCATGAGCCGAGCATTCGTTTTTCCGGGGCAGGGCGCGCAGGTGATCGGCATGGGCGCGGATTTGGCCGCTAGCTATCCGGCGGCGCGCGCGGTGTTCGATGAGGTGGATGAAGCGCTTGGGCAAAAGCTGTCCACCTTGATATGGGACGGTGCGCAAGAGACTCTTACTTTGACCGAAAACGCACAGCCGGCACTGATGGCCACCTCGCTTGCTGCGCTACGCGCGCTGGAGGCCGAAGGCGTGGACCTTTTAAAGGCCGCAAGCCATGTTGCGGGGCATTCGTTGGGCGAATACTCGGCTCTTGCGGCTGCAGGGGCGATCAGCGTGGCCGATACTGCGCGGCTTTTGCGTATTCGGGGACAGGCGATGCAGCAGGCCGTGCCGGTGGGCGTCGGCGCGATGGCCGCGTTGTTGGGGCTCGATTTCGAAACCGCACGCACTATCGCGCAAGAGGCTGCAGAGGGCGAAGTGTGCCAGGCCGCCAATGACAATGATCCTGCGCAGGTGGTGATCTCGGGGCACAAAAGCGCGGTAGAGCGTGCGGTGGAGTTGGCCAAGGCACGCGGAGCGAAACGCGCGATGCTCCTGCCTGTAAGTGCGCCCTTTCACTGTGCCCTGATGGCTCCTGCCGCCGATGTGATGGCACAGGCCCTCTCCGAGGTCGCAATCCATGCGCCGTCAGTACCACTCGTGGCCAATGTGCGCGCGCAAGCTGTGACGGACCCGGCGGAGATCCGCGCGCTTTTGGTTGAGCAGGTTACGGGCTCTGTCCGATGGCGCGAGTCAGTGCAATATATGGAAGCGCAAGGCGTCACCGAAATTTGGGAAATCGGCGCGGGCAAGGCGCTCTCGGGCATGGTGCGCCGCATCGCGCGTGACCTCACCTGCCGAACCATTGGCACGTCTGACGAGGTCGCAGCGGCAATGGCCAGCCTGACCGCGAACTGATTTGCGTAACGTTTACCAAGGAAGGACTGAACATGTTTGATCTGACAGGGAAAACCGCGCTTGTCACCGGCGCGTCAGGTGGCATAGGCGCGGCGATAGCCCGCGCGTTGCATGGTGCGGGCGCAACTGTCGGACTGAGCGGCACGCGGGTTGAGCCGTTGGAAACGCTCGCGGCGGAATTGGGCGACCGCGCGCATGTGTTGCCCTGCAATCTCGGCGATGCTGAGGCGGTCGAGGCGCTGACCAAGGACGCAATTGCTGCCATGGGCAGTCTCGATATTCTTGTCAACAATGCGGGTATCACCCGAGACCAGCTATTCATGCGAATGTCCGACAAGGACTGGCATGATGTGCTGGACGTCAACCTGACTTCGGCGATGCGACTTTGTCGAGGCGCTGTGCGCCCGATGATGAAGGCCCGGTGGGGGCGGATCATCAACATCGGTTCGATCGTGGGATCGAGCGGCAATCCCGGACAGGTCAATTATGCCGCTGCCAAGGCGGGGCTTGTGGGGATGACAAAATCCATCGCCGCCGAGGTGGCCAGCCGGGGTATTACGGCCAATGTCGTGGCACCTGGCTTTATCGCCACGCCGATGACCGACAAGCTCAATGACGAGCAGAAGGCCGCGCTCAATGTCCAGATCCCTATGGCTCGCATGGGGACATCCGAGGAAATCGCGGCGGCCGTCCTCTATCTTGCCAGCCCCGAAGCAGGGTATGTCACCGGGGCCACGCTGCATGTGAATGGCGGCATGTCGATGTACTGAGCCAGGGCTTTTTCCCTCCTGCTCCTTTGGCCTGAGTGAAAGCATTTGCCATTGCCCGCGCATATGCTATAGGCCACCGAGATCAGCCGGAGGGATATGCGGATTCTCCCGGTGGCCTGTGTATTCAGGTAGTCGAGAACGGCCCGCTGGGGCAAAATCATCGCCACCTCCCGGGCTGGGCGGGGGCAGACAACGGGCAAAACAGCCCAAGACAAAACGAGGAACAAGACATGAGCGATATCGCAGACCGCGTTAAGAAGATCGTTGTGGAGCATCTGGGCGTCGAAGAGGACAAGGTCGTCGACAAAGCCTCTTTCATTGACGATCTCGGCGCGGACAGCCTCGACACGGTCGAGCTGGTCATGGCATTCGAAGAAGAGTTCGGCATCGAGATCCCCGATGACGCGGCGGATACGATCCAGACCTTTGGCGACGCGGTCAAGTTCATCACCGAAGCGTCCTGATTTCGCGCTCATGCGCCAATCAAGAGCCCTGCCAATCGGTAGGGCTCTTTGCGTTTGCCCCTTGATACGTTTCACAATCGCGTGAGACAGATTGACCTGTGGCCGTTTACAGGCACCGTGACGGTGCCATGACATGCCGTTAACGGTCGGTTGATACATCCCTTTCCCATCGCTCTGGACGGTCTCTATGGCCAAGAGCAGCACGCATGCGGCGCGGCAACAGGAAAGGGATAACCATGAACAAGGCAATCACCGACGGCATCGTTTTCATGCCGCAACCCTTCGCAAACGGTCTGGACCAATGGTCGCGGGGCGACGGGCGACCGGGGTCTGACACATATGCCAACGCCGCCGATGCGGCGTTCGTCCCTGCTGATCAGGATTTCGGTGGCGCGCTGGAGTTGCAAAAGACGGAAAGCGTCCAACGTCTGCGCTACATGGGCGAAACGCACATCCTGCCTGGATGCTATCTGCAAATCCGGGCGCGGATCAAGGCGATTGCGGGCAATTTGCCCAGCGTGCGTATCGCGGCATTTGCGGGCGGGGCAGGGGGCGCTGCCCTGCCCGGAGTTACCGTGACCGGACCAGCGGTCGCGCTGACCACCTATGGCGCGGTGGCCGAGGTGACGGCCATCGTTGGCACGGGCAGCCGCACGGGTGTGGACATGCCGTGGGGGCGCGGGGCTATTTTCGGCCATTTCGGGCTTGATCTGACCGGGCCAAGCGGGGGCGTTGTGCGCATTGATGACATCATCATTGAGGATGTCAGCCGCTTTTTCCTGCGGGATGTCATAAGCACGGTTGACGTGCGCGACTACGGGGCGATTGGCGATGGGGTGACGGATGATCATGCCGCTTTTGAGGCCGCCGATACCGCTGCCGAGGGCCGCGAGATCATTGTTCCCGCAGGCGAGTATTTCCTTGGGCAGAGCACGACGCTCCAAAACCGCATCCGGTTTGAGGGCACGCTCGTGATGCCGGACGCGGCCATCTTGACCCTGACCAAGAATTACGATCTGCCCGCTTATATCGATGCCTTCGGCGACAGCGAGCTTGCCTTTAAAAAGGCCTATCAGGCGCTTTTGAACAATCCCGATCACGTGACGCTTGATCTGGCCGGACGCAAGGTGGTGCTGCGCGCGCCCGTTGACATGGCGGCAGCGGTTGCCAACCGCATTACATATAACCAGCGCCACGTGATCCAGAATGGGCAATTCACGATTCGGGGCGGCCCGGCCTGGACGACCGAGGTTGTGACGTCACAAGCCAGCTATGACATCGGGGACCCCCGACGTCTGACCAATGTGGTCAACGTGGCAAATATTCCCGTGGGTGCGCTGATCGAAGGCAATGGTGTGGGGCGAGAGGTTTATGTAACCGCAAAAAATGAGGCGGCTCAGCGGCTTGATATAAGCCAGCCACTATTTGATGCGGCTGGCACTCAGGTCTTTACGTTCCGACGGTTCAAATATCTGCTGGATTTCAGTGGCTTTGGCGATGTCTCGCGCATGGTCTTTTCCGAGGTTGATTTTCAATGCACTGGCGATTGCAGCGGGGTTCTCTTGCCGCCACAGGGCTCGGCCAATCATTTCCGTGACTGTTTTTTTACCCGTCCCAAGGATCGCGCCATCACCAGCCACGGCGAGGGGGATCAGGGTATGATGATCGACCGCTGTCAGTTCATTTCGGACGAAGGGCCGCTTCTATCGACCGAGCGGCGCAGCATCGCGTTCAATGCCAATGCCAATGACCTCAAGATTCGCGACAATCGCAGCGTGCTCTTTCGACATTTCGCCGTGCTTGCGGGAAGCAGTTCGTTGATTTCCGGCAATCATGTGTTTCAGGGGGATAGCTCTCAGGGAGGGGCGCGCGTTGCGGGCTTTGTGCTGACCCGGATCAATAATCGCGGTAGCATCAGCGGGAATTATATCGACAATTGCTTTATCGAATGGGTGAACGAGCATGATGCAGAACCCGAGTTTGCAAGCGAGTTTTCGTTCAGTGCGCTGAGCATCACCGACAATGTCTTTCTTGCGGGTAATATGGCACCATGGTTCACCTATATCGTGCTCAAGCCGCACGGGGCGGGGCATTTCATCGACGGCCTGACTGTCACCGGCAATACGTTCCGCGCGATCGGTACCATTACGCGGGTCGAGACGGTCGATACCAGTTTCGCTGATTTGAACTATGACCGGGTGCGCAATGTCACCTTTGCCAACAACAGCTTTCACAACATCGACATTCCCGTCGCAAATCCGCTGGTGATGCAACACACCGAAGACAGTGCAAGCGTCACTTGGGTGGTCACCCCGGCACCGCGCTTGCCGTTTGGAGCTTGGGCGCAGACGGTCGAGGCGGTCGTGCCCGTCGGTCCTCTGCGCAATTCGGCGAATGCGGTGATCCATGCGTCCCCTTACTTCGAGGCGCAACAAGGCCCAAACCGGGATCGGATCAACTTGCGCTGGCCCAGTCCGGTTTTGGGGTCGGTGGTACTGCGGGTTCGGATAGACGATCCGCTCTGATCGGTGTAGCGGGCCTCCGGGGATGCGTCAGAAAGACCGCCAGAGACCCAGTTTGATACCGCGCTCGCCGCCACCCGATAGTGGCAGGATCAACCCTACTTCCAGATGCGCGCCAGGTTTGGTTGCATACACATAGGATGGTGCAAACCGGGTATAGGCACGCCCCGCGGCGGGTCGGCCGGTTTGCACCTGTGCCATCACCTTGCCTCGCGCGGTGATGTCGAGACCAAGGGTGATGTCGCTTTCGAGCGTCACCTGACCTCCGCCAAAGACAACCACCCGCCCGTCGAACGCAGCCCAACCCTGCCGCCTCCAGAGCGTCAGGCCCCGTCCGAGCGACAGGCCGGGGCGCAGTGCGTTGACCTCGGACACTTGACCCAAGCCCAATTCAACCGCGATCTTGACCTGCTGTGCGGGTCGGCCGATGGGCCAGCGGGCAAAGGCGATCGTCTTGGTCATCCGCAGTGCATCGCCCCCCAGATCGAGGCCCAAGGTCAAACGCTCCGTTGCACCATATTCGGCGTAGAGTGTAAAACTCTGCCGTCTGAGGCCGGTTTCGTCTGTCGCATCAATCTGTCCCGTTGTTACCAGAAAGGTTTGCCCTTTGGCCCGCGGCCACGCGCCCGCCTCTGCCGTGCCGATTAGCCACGGCAGTATCAAAACCGCAAGAAGCAGGATCAACCGCATCGTTACCTCCGCGTTAACCCTCGTTAAAAAGGGTAAAGCGCAGGTTAAGACGGACCGGGAATTTACCGGAGGAGGGGCGCATGCTAGGCTTGGCTGAAAAGGAGGTTTCCCATGCCCCACATCACCACCGACACCGATCACCAGACCGTGCTCACCACCTTTGAGGTGACGCCGGGCACCTGTCAGGATCTGATGGATCTGCTGACCGCCGCCTATCGCGACTTCATCTCGCATCAGCCGGGATTCATTGCCGCGGGGCTGCATGTCAACGATGCCCAGACCCGTATTGCCAATTACTCGCAATGGCGGGCGCGTGGGGATTTTCAGGCGATGCTGCGCTCGGACGAAATGCGCGCCCGCAACCGTGAGATCAGCGCGCTATGCAAGGGGTTCGAGCCAGTGATGTATGACGTGGTGGCGACCTTCGGATGACCCAAGACAACGGGCCGACCGAGGAATTGACGCGCGAGGTGGCGGCGCTGCGTCGCGAAGTGCAGCGGCTGAACGCGCATCGTTTCATTCGTGTTCATAATTCATTTCCGCGCATGTTGGCCTTTAGCTTGGCGCGCGGTCTTGCCGCCGGGCTTGGCACGGTGCTTGGGGCGACGGTGCTTTTGTCCGTGATGATCTGGGCTCTCAGTCAGATCGAATTTTTGCCGATCATTGGCGATTGGGCGGCACAAATCGCGGCGCAGGTGCGCGACATGCAGAACTGAACCGGGGCTGATCTGGATCATGGCAGAACGCGGCCGGCTGACGGATTGTCAGCGTAGTCAACAGAAAGGACAGGCCATGTACGCTCATATTCTGGTTCCCGTGTCATTCGACCAAGACCGCGACTCCAAAGCCGCACTGCGCGCAGCACAGCTCCTTGCGGGCGAGACAGGCCGCATCAGCCTATTGCATGTCATCGAGCAGGTGCCGAGCTATGCCATCTCCTATTTGCCGCAAGGCTATGTGAACGAGGCGCGCAAGGCAATCGAGGCAGAGTTGGCCGAGATCGCCACCACCCTGCCCAATGCCTCGGCGCATGTGGTGGAGGGGCATTCGGGCCGCACCATTCTTGATTGGGCAGAGGCCCACAATCCCGACTGCATCGTGATTGCCAGCCATCGACCCGGCATGCAGGACCTCTTGCTTGGTTCGACTGCGGCCAAGGTGGTGCGCCATGCGCCCTGCGCGGTGCATGTGATCCGCTGAGGTGCCTTGATTGGAGGCTTTGGGTTGCGCCGTTGCCGGTGCGACCCCACATGCCACCCAAGGCAACAAGAGGAGAGCGCCCATGCAATGCCCGATTGACGGCACGCAACTGGTTCTGGCGGAACGCGCCGGGGTCGAGATCGACTATTGCCCTCAATGCCGGGGTGTCTGGCTGGATCGGGGCGAGTTGGACAAGATCATCGACCGCTCAGCCTCAGCTTCTGGGACTGCGGCACCGGTGCAGGGCGCGCGCGAGCAGCACGGTCACGGAGAACGTCCCCGCAAAAAGCGCGGTGGCTTTCTCGAAGATCTTTTCGATTTCTGATACGACCCTTGAAGGGCCATGATGGCGAGGGTATGCGCGGGAATGCCACAAATCCTGACAGCCCTGATAACGCTTGCGATCGGTGTTACCACTCTGATGCCCTCCACTGGGGGGCATTCCACACTTCTCGGGTTGGACAAGGTGGCGCATCTGCTCGCTTTTGCCGGTCTGGTCATCCCTATGGCTCTTGCGCAGCCGCGCCGCTTTCCTCTGATTTTCGCTTTGGCTCTGGCCTATGGGGGCCTGATCGAGATTGTGCAACCGCATGTCGGACGTAGTGCTGAATGGGCGGACCTTGTGGCGGATGGGCTAGGGGCCGCTCTGGGAATCGCCTTGGCCCTGACTTTGCGGCGACGTTTGATCGACGATAGGTAGTATTGTGCATGCTGCACGTGCAAAAAGAGCCCTTTTGGGTCATCTTTTTTCCTCCGGCGCTTCAAAAGTTGATCTTGATCAAGTTTCACCTCCGGGAATGCACCTAGGGTCAAGTCGGGCCCTAGGGTTGTGTTGGTTTCGCAGGTGTCACGAGTGGTTCAGGTTTTTGTATTTCTTGCGAGGGTCTTGCCCCGACAGTGATTATTAAAAGAGAATACCATGACAACGACCCGCCGCAGCTTTCTCAGCATGACCGCAGCCGCGCTTGCGGTTCCATCTACCGCCTTGGCCGCGCAGAGTGCCCATTGGCAGGGCCGTGCCATGGGGGCTCCGGCGCGCCTGGCCGTTGCAGGCCTTTCTCCGGATGAGGCGCGTCCTGTATTCGCGGCGCTTGAGGCCGAGTTAGAGCGTCTTGAACAGATTTTCAGCCTCTTTCGCCCCGACAGTTCCTTGAGTTGGCTTAACCGCTCTGGCCGTTTGGTCGCGCCCCCGTCCGAATTGCTCGACGTCCTTGTTTTGTCGGACAGGCTATACCAAGCATCTGGCGGTGTGTTTGATCCCACGGTCTTGCCTTTGCTTGAGGCTGGCACATCTGGACGCGCCCGCGCCAAGGTTTTCGGGTTGATCGGCTGGGATAAGGTCAACATCGACCCGCGCGAGATCTCCTTTGCAAGCGAAGGCATGGCGCTGACGCTCAATGGTGTCGCCCAAGGATATATCAACGATAAGATCGCGGCTCTTTTGCGGGCTCACGGCCTGAACGACGTCATGCTCGATATGGGTGAGTTGCAGGGTATTGGCCAGTGCTCCTTGCGCAGGCCGTGGCAGGCGCGGATCTTTGCCACGGACGGGGCATACGAGGACCACATCACGCTGCGCAACCGGGCAGTATCCACGACACGGCCGTTTGGTGGACTTCGTCCTGGACGTTGTGGTCATGTTGTCGCCGCTTCGGGGCAGAGGCCGTATCACTCGATTGTCACAGTCTCTGCCCCCAGTGCGGCGGTTGCGGATGGTCTTTCGACCGCTCTTGCCCTCATACCGCGCAATAAGACCCTAGGGGTTGTGGCACAGTTTGAAGGTGCCCGCATCGAGATGATCCGCTGAGTTGATTGGCTCTACCTTTGACGGCTGGCTGAGTTTTGTCGTCTCTGTGAACCGGTGCACGAGCCCGGATCGACGTTGCGCCTGCGATCTTCCACGGCTACTTTATGCCCGTCTGCTGCGGAACCAAAGGGCTGGTCGTGACAATAAAAGTTCATCCCTTTGGCGATTACGCGCACCGGCAGCCCTTGGCCTATGATCCCATCCGCCGGGCCTGCATGCCACTGGTGACGGTCACGGACGCGTTTGACGCGGCTGATATAATACTGCTTGCACATACCAAAGATCTTGAGCGTCATGCCGAAACGCTATTGTCCCGCCTGGCCGCGCATCAGCGTGTTGTGCTCTTGTCGGAAGAGCCGCTCTGGGATTGTGTCTGGGCAAAAGATCCAATCACCCGCGCGCAGGTTTTTGATGCCGAGGCAGGGCCGTTGCCCTATGTCTATCTCAATCATGTGACGTCAGACATCTACGATTTCGAGCGGATTCCTTATTTTCTTCTGACGGACTACGCCTATCCCACGCGCTATGGCTGCTGGTTCATGGAAAATGCGCGTCTGTCCCAGCAGGATTGGATGGAGAGGTTTGCCGGGGCGACGTGGGATCTGGCCTTTGTCGCCGAATACCGAAACGAGCCGCGCTTTGATGCGGCCTATCCCGACGCGGGGATTTACGGTCTGGGGCGTTGGCGGACCCGTCTGGCATTGGCCTGCACCGGCGAGCGGTTGCTGCGGATGGGGTCAGGCTGGAATGAGTTGCCGCGCAGGCAGACCCTGCCGGATTGGCATCTTGAGAAATACCTTGATCTACGCGGTCGCTGCGTCATGCTGTCTGCCGTCGAGAACACCTATCACCGCGCGTATATAACGGAGAAAATCTTTGATAGTTTCGCAATTGGGGCCATGCCGCTCTATGTCGCGGGAGCGGATCACCGGATTAACGACCTCTTGCCGCCGGGGGCGTTCGTCAACCTCCAGGGTCTTACACCAGAGGCGGCCGCAGAACAGATAGCCAGATATAGCGCCGACCCACAGGGCTTGTCCGCGTATTGCGAGGCGCAGGCGCGCTTGGCGGCGCTGTTCAACACGCCGTCGCTGCTCTGTGCGGAATACGACCGCTTGGCGCAGGCACTGACGCGCAATCTTGCTGCGCTGATTTGATCAATCGTTATTCTGCCGTTCGAACAGACGCCGCAGGGGGGCCGTAATGCGCCAACTGCGCGAGGTCAGAACGGCGCTGAGATGCGCCTTGAGCTGCGCCAATTCAACCTCGAGTGCTTGGACCCTCTGGGCGCAGGCGGCGGTCTCTGCCTCTTGCTGTCGCCGGTCGGCGTAGGACTGTTCCAGCGCACGTTGCACCTGATGCAACTGCGCAAGAAGAATTTGCTCGCCCGGTGTTGCTTGCGGGTTGAGAACAGTTTCTTTTGCCGTGCTCATGGCCTCTCCTGCCTTTCCCAGCGATCCTATGCTGCTTGAATGGCGACGTCCATTGCCCTCTGGATCAATTGTGCCGCTCCGCTTGCGAATCGCAAAGGACTGCCGCAGGGGATAGAGCATGACACACACGGTCACCCTCGATGATTTTGCAGGCGCCTGGACGCTTGAACGAACCATACAACACGCGGATGGCACGGGGGCCTGTTTCACCGGGCGCGCGGTCTGGCGGCCTGATCCAAACGGTTTGGCCTATCATGAAACGGGCGAGATGGTGTTGGCAGAGGGCGCGCGATTCTTGGCCGAGCGGCGGTATCTGTGGTCTGCGGATCTATCGGTCTGGTTTGAGGATGGGCGATTCTTTCACAACGTGCCGCCCCATGGCGGGCCAACCGCGCATTGGTGCGATCCGGATCAGTATGACGGGCATTATGATTTTGCCGATTGGCCCAACTTCAGGATCACATGGCGCGTGCGTGGACCGCGCAAGGATTACCGGATGGAGACACTCTATCGCCGTGCCGACGATTTTGCGGATGCGGCCGCGCGGGCGCTTGGCTAAGTTTTCCATATGACAGAGATTCTTCAAACACGACTGCCCTATGATCCAGAGGGTCGGCCTGCCTTGCCGGGTATATCCCCGCTCTTGATGGCCGATTGGTTGCAGGTCGACGAGGCCTTTTCCGGACAGATGGCCGAACGTGCCCGGCTCTTGTCCGAGCAGCGCGCCGAGGTGGTGGCGATCACAGAGGGCGCTAGCCCGGCGGCAGCAGAGCTTTTGCAATTTGTGCTGGACTGGTTGCGGGAATACGGCCAAGGCTATGATATTTCTGCAAGTCGTGTGCAACGCCCCGATGGTGTCGTCGTGCCGATTGACCGGGCTGATCCGATGGGGACGCTGGGGCATCTGGTGCAAGAGGATCTTTGCCTCATGGAGCGGCGCGGCGACGAGCATGTGCTGACCGCTGCCGTTCTTTGTTTTCCGGCGAGTTGGCATCTGGCCGACAAGATCGGGAGACCGCTGACCACCATTCACGTGCCAGTCAAAGCCTATGACGAGGCCCTCGCGCGGCGGGTGCAGCGGCTGTTTGATGGGGTGCAGGTGGGGCGGCCGCTCTGGCGCTTCAACGCGTTGCGCTATGCCAGTCCAACGTTGCATCAGCCCCGATCGCGCGTGCAGCCGAGTGCGGACGCCGAGTATCCCTATCTGCGCAGCGAACGGCAATGCGTGCTGCGGCTGCCGCAAACGAGGGCCTGCGTGTTTTCGATACATACCTATGTTCTGGCACGTACGACCGCGCAGTAACCCGCAAAGCCGGCTTGTCTGATTGCTCAGGTCAGAAGCGGTTGCGCCTCGCGCAGGGTGGTATAGGCCAAAAGCGCCGCACCAAGCGGTGGAACATGCAAAAAGAGCGTAAGGCCGAAGGTGACAATCGTCAGTCGCATCGGCAAAGAGGATTCTGGCATTGCCAATTGCGCGTCCACCGCATCCTCGGGAATGGGGTATTTTGGACGCGCGGAGCGCTGGCCTGTGTCCTTTCTGCGGCGGGCGTTGGATGGGCGCGGCGTCGGCGCCGGTCGGCGGCGCTCCGTGGCCTCATTGGCGCACCCGGACAACAGCTCGAATGTCATGTCGAGAAGAGCACTGCCGATGGGACGGTTTGCTGCCCCATGCAGAACGGCGTCAAAGGGCAGATAGCCGCGCACCCGTTCGACCAAGCGTCGGGTCAGCATTTCATAGGCTTCGGGGTCAAGTGTGATGGTGCGCTTGGTGTTGCGCGGTCCTACAGCCAGCACCAGATAACTTGGCTGATCGCGGTCTTGGCCCGGTAGCCAGCCAAGTGCGATGCGCACCGCGTCCCGGTCGATGAGAGCAATGTCCTCGCCATCCCACGTCAGGCGGCGCAACTGCGGCGCAAGACGCTGAGATGCGATGTCGAATTCCTCGACAATGTCGGGAAAGTCCATTTCCGGAGGGTCAAAGAACTCTAGTGCGGCGATCTGGCCGTAATGCTGTCTGCTCATATCATGCCCTGTTTTTGAGAGGGTTCAGATGAAACCGGACATACTTGGCACGTTACCTGTAGATTAGTGCGGACGATTACCCGTCAGCCCCCGTCGATTTGCGCGCCCATCAGGGCAATCGCCTTTTGATAGACACCGGCGGCGTTCCATTGCTGGATCACAGCGAAATTCGGCTGACCTTCCTGATAACCCTGTCCGGGCTGCCAGCCCTTTTGGCGCAAGAAGTTCGCAGTCGAGGCTAGCGCGTCGGTGAGATTGTAGAAATCCACGCGCCCGTCGCCATTGGCATCGACCCCATATCTGAGGGCATTGCCCGGCAAGAATTGCGTATGTCCCAACTCGCCGTGCTTCGCCCCTTTGGTCTGAGCGGTGATAGCCCCCTGATCCACCAGTTTGAGCGCACCAAGAGCATGAGGTCGAAAGAAGTCAGAGCGGCGGCAATCATAGGTGAGAGTGACGATGGCAGACACCACGGCGCTATCCCCCATGAACCCGCCAAAGCCGGTCTCCATCCCGTGAATGGCGATGAGCACACCGGCTGGCACGCCATATTGCCGCTCCAATGCGTCGTAAAAGGCGGCATCCCGCGCGCGACGCTTGCGGCCCTGGGCCACGATGGTGGTGGCGCCGCGCACCTGCAAGAATTTCTCGAGACTGTATTTGAAGCTTTTTTGATTGCGATCCGCCGCGATGGTGCCGCTCGCATATTGCGCCCCTGCCAAAGCTTGGAGCCCTCTTTGGCCGACACCTTCGGCGGCGGCCTCTCTGGCAAAGGCGGCCTTCCAGTTGGAGAACCCATCCGCGCTGTTGCCACAGGTTGCGGCCAGCGCGCTGTTGGCCAAAAGGCCAAAGCCAAGGGCCATGGCAAAGGGCCGAAGGCGACGCATTGTCGACGTGAACATTACAATCTCCCGTGAAATAGCTTTCGGACAGAGTGTAACGCGCCACGCGCGCGCCACAAGTCCACCTCAGCGGGGAATTTTATTGTTCCGGTCATCCCAAAAGGTCCTGCACGGTTTGAAGAGCCTGCGCCGTGGCCCCATGGACCTGCAAGGTCAGGAACAATCCGGTCATCGCCGCCGTCTGAGAGGCAAGTCGCAGGTTCTCGCCGCGCATCAGGTTGATGATGGCAAGGGCAGCGGCAACCGGAAGCGCAAAGAGGCCAAGCGTGATCGTCACGATCCAGACACTGAGGCGCAGGGGCGCCGTGCTCTCGCGGATGTTGTCTGACTGGAACGCGGCGGCATCTGCTGGTTCGAGATTGTCTCGAAAAACCGCACGCAATGCGCCTGTCATACGATCCCCTGGCATTGCGTCGCTCTCTGACACAAAGCGCGCGTGTAGCGCCTGATGTGTCGTATCGATGTCTGGCAAACGACACCGCGCCGTGGTTGCCGTGGGAAGGGGCACGATTTCAGCTTGGGGCGCGGGTGCCTCATGTTCGTCCTGAAAGGTGATAGCCTCAAGAAATTCGGCATGGCTGAGCAGGGCCAGTGGATGAATCCACTGCACATAATCCGGGGCCAGCGTGCTGTGCAACGCGCGCAGAACATGCGCCAATATCGAAAGGGCCAATTGCGTCTGGGGCGATGCCTCTGGGTCGGTGTGTGAAAGGCTTAGCGCAAGAAAGTGTTCAGCAGGTTGATCCAACGCGGTCAGCTTGTATTCCTGATGGATTTCGATCCTTAGAACAAAGTGATCGGAATGCAGGTGGGCCGCACAATCCGAGAGGACGCGCAAGCCCGTCGTCTGCTCGCCCAACCAGTCGAGGACCATGCTGATCCGATTTCCGATCCTGACGATGTCGAAGCTTCTCGTACCGAGAAATACTAGCCCTGCCGTTACCCTGTGAGTGGAGTTGGCCATGGGAGGTTCCATTATCTGCGTTGTGAGTGACCCATCAATGACAACCGAAGGTGGAGCTGATTTGTTTCAAATGAGGATTAATTTGGGCAATTCTTCAAAAATGCTGATATTGATGCCGATCACGCAACGGTGAACTGTCCGTGAAAAAGGGCACCCCAGATGGGGTGCCCTGAATCTGCAGCTGCACGTTGAGTGGTCAGCAGCTGTAGTACATGCCGAATTCGACCGGGTGCGGCGTGTGCTCGTATTTGTGGACCTCATCCATCTTGAGAGCGATGTAGGCCTCGATCTGGTCCTTGGTGAACACGTCGCCAGCCAGAAGGAAATCATGGTCCGCCGCCAGGCATTCCAACGCTTCGCGCAGGCTACCGCAGACAGTCGGAATGTCCTTCAGTTCCTCGGCGGGCAGGTCATAGAGGTTCTTGTCCATGGCTTCGCCGGGGTCGATTTTGGACTTGATCCCATCGAGGCCAGCCATCAGCAGGGCCGAGAACGCCAGATAGGGGTTCGCGCTCGGGTCGGGGAAACGGGCCTCGACGCGCTTGGCTTTCGGGCTTTCGGTCCACGGAATACGCACGCAACCCGAGCGGTTACGGGCCGAATAGGCGCGCAGAACGGGGGCTTCGAAACCGGGGATCAACCGCTTGTAGCTGTTGGTGCCGGGGTTGGTAAAGGCGTTCAGCGTCTTGGCGTGCTTGAGAATGCCACCGATGAAGTAGAGCGCCTCTTGGCTGAGGTCGGCATATTTGTCACCGGCAAAGAGCGGCTTGCCGTCTTTCCAGATCGACATGTTCACGTGCATGCCCGATCCGTTGTCGCCATAGATCGGCTTGGGCATGAAGGTGGCCGATTTGCCATAGGCATGCGCCACGTTGTGAATGATGTACTTGTACTTCTGGATTTCGTCAGCCTGCTTGGTCAGCGTGCCGAAAATCAGGCCGAGTTCGTGCTGGCAGCTTGCGACTTCGTGGTGATGCTTGTCCACCTTCATGCCGATACGCTTCATGGTCGAGAGCATTTCGGCGCGCAGGTCCTGTGCATCGTCAACCGGGTTCACCGGGAAATAACCGCCCTTGAGGCCGGGACGATGACCGGTGTTGCCCATCTCATATTCGGTATCGCTGTTCCAGGAGGCGTCAACGGCGTCCACCTGATACGAGACCTTGTTGATCGTGTTCGAGAACCGCACGTCGTCGAAGATGAAGAATTCTGCCTCGGGGCCAAAATAGGCGACATCGCCGATCCCGGAGGATTTCAGATAGGCCTCGGCCTTTTCTGCCGTGCCGCGCGGGTCGCGGTCATAGGATTCGCCGGTGTCGGGCTCGACCACCGAGCAATGGATGCAGAGGGTCTTTTCCGCGTAGAACGGATCGACATAAGCGCTTTCGGTGTCGGGCATCAGTTTCATGTCCGAGGCTTCGATCGACTTCCAGCCGGCAATCGAAGAGCCGTCGAACATGAAGCCTTCCTCGAGGAAATCCTCATCGACCAGGTCGGCGACCACGGTCACATGCTGAAGTTTGCCGCGCACGTCGGTAAAGCGGATGTCGACATAATCAATGTCCTCATCCTTGATCAGCTTGAGAACTGCGTCCTTGCTCATTCTCTTGTCCTTTTCTTGTTAGAGTAGATTTCAGAGTGCGTCCGAACCAGATTCACCGGTGCGGATGCGAATGGCTTGTTCGACGGGGCTGACGAAAATCTTGCCGTCGCCGATCTTGTCGGTTTTGGCCGCGTCGATGATGGCTGCGATGGCTGCGTCCACCTGATCGTCATCGAGAACGACATCGATTTTTACCTTTGGCAGAAAATCGACCACGTATTCGGCACCGCGATACAGCTCGGTATGACCCTTCTGGCGGCCAAACCCCTTGACCTCGATGACAGACAGACCCTGAATGCCAGCTTCCTGAAGCGCCTCCTTCACCTCGTCGAGTTTGAAGGGTTTGATGATCGCTTCGATCTTTTTCATCGGCTCAGCCTCCCGCGGTTACGTTCGGAACGTGCAGACCACTTCTCAGGACAAGGCTCAATCGGTTAAGCTGGATTTTGCAGCGCTTACAAGGGGGTGAACGAATTTATTGCCTAATAATTGTGCAGAATGCGTAAAAAGACAGCTATAAAAAAACGTAAAAGGGCCAGGGATGTTTGAAATTTTGTCAGCCGCCGAAATGCGCGCCCTAGAACAGGCGGCTATCGAGTCGGGTTCAGTCACAGGACTTGAGTTGATGGAGCGTGCAGGTCGGGCCGTGGTCGACGCGGTGTTTGCCGAGTGGCCGGATCTGGCCAAGGCGCCGCAAAAGGCAGTTGTCCTCTGTGGTCCCGGCAACAATGGCGGCGATGGCTTTGTCATCGCGCGGCTCTTGCAAGATTGGGGATGGGAGGTGGCGGCTTTTCTCTATGGCGACCCGGCACTGCTCCCACCGGACGCGCGGACGAACCATGATCGGTGGTGTGCCATGGGGCCTGTGCACGATCTGGCGGAGGCCTCTGTCGAAGGGCCAAAAGTGGCATTGTTGGTCGATTCACTGTTTGGCACCGGACTGCGGCGGCCGCTGCAAGGTGTGACGCTGACGGTCTTGGATCTCTGGGCGGAGCACAGAGTCGCGGTGGACCTGCCCTCTGGACTATGTAGCGACAGTGGGCGCGTGCTGGGTAAGGTGGGGGCCACCGTGCGGGCGGCGCTAACTGTGACGTTTCATGCGCCCAAGCTGGGTCATGTGCTGGCCGATGGGCCTGCGGTCTGTGGGCGGGTTGAGGTTGCGGACATCGGCCTTGCGACAACGGCTGTGGGCGCGGCCAGGCTGGTTGCGTCACCGGATGTGAAGCTTCTCGGTAAAACGGTAGGGGCGCATAAATACGGCCATGGTCACGCGCTGGTCTTGACAGGCGGCGCGGGCACAACCGGCGCGGCGCGGTTGGCTGCGCGCGCGGCGCTCCGAATTGGGGCAGGGGTGGTGACACTGGGCGTGCCACCGGCCGCGCAGCTGGAGGTGGCCTGCCAGATCACTGCCCTGATGCTGCGGCGGGTCAGGGATGGTGCGGATTTGACCTCTGTGCTTGGGGATGCGCGCATCAACGCGCTCTGTCTCGGGCCGGGGATGGGGCTGAGCGCTGACAAAGCGGGCTTGCTCAGGGCGGCGTTGCAGAGTGGTCGGGCACTGGTGTTGGATGCGGATGCGCTGACGTTGATTGCACGCGATGCTGACCTCTTTGCGCTGTTGCATCCGGCCTGCGTGCTGACACCTCATGCGGGGGAGTTCGCGCGGCTCTTTCCCGATCTTGCCAAAAAACTGCAAGGCCCGCCCGAAACTGGGCCCGCCTATTCCAAGGTCAATGCCACCCGTGACGCGGCCAAACGTGCAGATTGTGTTGTCCTTTTCAAAGGTCCCGACACGGTGATTGCGGCTCCGGACGGGGAGTGCGCCATTCACCCGGCGGCCTATGAGCGTGAGGCACCCTGGCTGGCCACGGCGGGCGCGGGCGATGTGCTGGCCGGGTTTATCGCGGGGCTATTGGCGCGCGGTTTTGACCCGATGCAGGCCGCCGAGACCGCTGCTTGGCTGCATGTCGAATGCGCGCGCCTGTTTGGCCCCGGTCTGATTGCCGAAGACCTGCCCGAGATGCTGCCCAAAGTGCTGCGCGCCTTACCAGATTAGGCGGCGCGGGCGTCAAGCCGCATGTCGGCGTTGCTGGCCAATTCCAACCCGTCGACGTAGAGGATATGGGGCGTTGCGAAATCGAGACTGAAGATGGTCATTTCCTGCGCCGCCTCAAGCGTCACAAATTCGCCATCCACAAGCCGCGTTGCGGGAACCAGCGCCTGCTCATCGCCGAACAGCGCCTTTGCCCGCCAGTCGCGCACCAAGAGGAGTTGTCCGGCGGGCAGGGTCACATCGCGTTCAGGTCGCGTGTGTCCGAGGGTGCCTGCCATGATCCGCACCGCCGCCGAGCGTACCCGGTGGCGGGTGATACCGCGCAAAACCGCTGTGCCGCTGTCACGGGTAATCACACGATCCCCCACTCTAAGATCAGTGACGCGTCGCTCGCCGTCGAGGGTGAGAATGATGCTATCGGCCAAGAGGCCGCATGTGTCCACAGGGGGAAAGATGGCCAATCCGCCATCTGACCGCCCGACCGTTTTCGGTTTCATGGCGTGTCTCGCTTGTTTTCTGCCTCAACGTACAACCAGAATATGGCAATATTGGGTTAATGTCCTGCCTTTTTTTCGCCATGATCCTGTCGGCCAGTGCTGAATTTTCCCCTCGCATCCGGCGAGGCGCTTTGCTAGATACCGCGCCAGCAGCCTGAAAGGGCGCGCTACGGATGCGGGTGTGGCGAAATTGGTAGACGCACCAGATTTAGGTTCTGGCGCCGCAAGGCGTGGGGGTTCAAGTCCCTCCACCCGCACCA